>NZ_JASGFR010000040.1:0-31847 GCF_047605405.1 Rhodomicrobium sp.
GGTGATCATGTTCTTGACGTAGTCGGCGTGGCCGGGGCAGTCGACGTGCGCGTAATGGCGGTTAGCGGTCTCGTATTCGACGTGGGACGTCGAAATCGTGATGCCGCGTGCCTTCTCTTCCGGCGCCTTGTCGATCTGGTCGTAAGCCGTAAACGTCGCGCCGCCGGTCTCAGCCAGCACCTTCGTGATCGCGGCCGTCAGCGACGTCTTGCCATGGTCCACGTGACCGATGGTGCCGATGTTCAGGTGCGGCTTGCTGCGCGAGAATTTTGCCTTGGCCATGTGGCTCTCCGTTCTTCCTCTTTCATCCCGACCTAGAGACTAGCCCGGTATAAAGCTCCTACTTTGTTTGCCTTCTCAGGCGAATTTCGCCTGAACCTCTTCTGCCACGTTCTGCGGAACCTGCGCATAGTGGTCAAACTGCATGGTAAACTGCGCACGCCCCTGGCTCATCGAGCGAAGAGTGTTCACATAACCGAACATGTTCGCGAGCGGAACCATGGCGTTGATCACCGTGGCGTTGCCGCGCATTTCCTGGCCGAGGATCTGGCCACGGCGGCCGGTCAGGTCGCCGATGACGCCGCCGACGTAATCTTCCGGCGAGACGACCTCGACCTTCATGATCGGCTCAAGCAGCTTCGGACCGGCCTTCTGGGCGCCTTCGCGGAAGGCGGCGCGCGATGCGATTTCGAACGCGAGAACGCTCGAGTCCACTTCGTGATACGCGCCGTCGATCAGCGACACCTTGATGTCGAGCATCGGGAAGCCCGCGAGAATGCCGTTGTCCAGCACGCTCTTGACGCCCTTTTCGACGCCCGGAATGTATTCCTTCGGGACCGAACCGCCGACGATCTTCGACTCGAAGGCGAAGCCCGCACCCTGTTCCTGCGGCTCGATCACGAGCTTGACGCGAGCGAACTGGCCGGTACCGCCGGTCTGCTTCTTGTGGGTGTAGTCGATTTCCTGCTTCCGCGTGATCGTCTCGCGGTAGGCCACCTGCGGCGCGCCGACGGTCGCCTCCACCTTGAATTCGCGACGCATACGGTCGACGATGATTTCGAGGTGAAGTTCGCCCATGCCCTTGATGATCGTCTGGCCGCTTTCGACATCGCTCGAAACACGGAAAGACGGATCTTCCTGAGCGAGGCGGTTCAGCGCCATGCCCATCTTTTCCTGGTCGGCCTTCGTCTTCGGCTCCACCGCAACCTCGATCACGGGTTCCGGGAACTCCATGCGCTCAAGGATCACCGGCTTCAGCGGGTCGCACAGCGTGTCGCCCGTGATCACATCCTTCAGCGACGCGATGGCGACGATGTCACCCGCATACGCTTCCTTGATGTCTTCGCGGCTGTTCGCGTGCATGAGAAGCATGCGGCCGATACGCTCTTTCTTGTCCTTGACCGTGTTGATGAGCTGCATGCCCGTCTCGACGCGGCCCGAATAGATGCGGCAGAACGTGAGCGAGCCGACGAACGGGTCGTTCATGATCTTGAACGCGAGCATGGAGAGCGGCTCTTCGTCGGACGACTTGCGAACGGTTTCCTCGCCCGTCTTGACGTCGATCGCCTTGATCGGCGGAATGTCCACCGGCGACGGGAGGTAGTCGAGCACGCCGTCCAGCAGGGGCTGCACGCCCTTGTTCTTGAACGCGGAACCGCAGAACACCGGATAGAAGGCGCTCGAAATGGTGCCGCGACGGATCAATTCCTTCAGCTTGGCCTCGTCCGGCTCATTGCCTTCGAGGTAAGCTTCCATGGCTTCGTCATCGAGTTCGACAGCCAACTCGACGAGCTTGTGGCGATAATCCGCAGCCTTCTCCACGAGGTCTGCCGGAATATCGGCGTCGCGGAAGCTCGCGCCGAGGACGTCTTCGTCCCAGATCACGGCCTTCTGGCGGATGAGGTCGACGATACCCTTGAAGTCGCTTTCCGAACCGATCGGAAGCTGCAGAACCAGCGGCTTCGCGCCGAGACGGTCGATCACAGACTGCACGCAGGCGTAGAAATCGGCGCCGATCTTGTCCATCTTGTTGACGAAGATCATGCGCGGAACGTTGTACTTGTCGCCCTGGCGCCAGACGGTCTCCGTCTGCGGCTCGACACCCTGGTTGGCATCGAGAAGCGCGACAGCGCCGTCGAGCACGCGAAGGCTGCGCTCAACTTCGATGGTGAAGTCCACGTGGCCTGGCGTATCGATGATATTGATACGCTTGCCCTTCCAGTAAGCGGTCGTCGCGGCCGAAGTGATCGTGATGCCGCGCTCCTGCTCCTGCTCCATCCAGTCCATCGTCGCGGCGCCATCGTGCACCTCGCCGATCTTGTGGCTCTTTCCCGTGTAATACAGGATGCGCTCAGTCGTGGTCGTCTTACCGGCATCGATGTGAGCCATGATGCCGATATTGCGATA
This sequence comes from Rhodomicrobium sp., assembly GCF_047605405.1. Classification (NCBI taxonomy): domain Bacteria; kingdom Pseudomonadati; phylum Pseudomonadota; class Alphaproteobacteria; order Hyphomicrobiales; family Hyphomicrobiaceae; genus Rhodomicrobium; species Rhodomicrobium sp. Next base: position 2,407 of record NZ_JASGFR010000040.1, read on the forward strand.
GTCTTCGATGGGAGTTTGACGCGCCATGACCAAGCCTTTGCCGTCTCTAATTCTTTACCAACGGTAATGCGAGAACGCGCGATTGGCTTCCGCCATCTTGTGCGTGTCTTCGCGTTTCTTTACTGCGGTGCCGCGGTTGTTTGCAGCATCCAGCAACTCGCCGGAAAGCCGCTCTTCCATCGTGTTCTCGTTGCGCCCGCGCGCCGCATTGATGATCCAGCGGATCGCCAGCGCCTGACGGCGGTCGTTTCTGACTTCGACCGGCACCTGATAGGTCGCGCCGCCGACACGACGGGAGCGCACCTCGATGGCCGGCTTCACGTTGTTCAGCGCCTCATGGAATAACTCGATTCCATCGCGCTTCGCCTTCTGTTCGATGCGGCCCAGCGCGCCGTAGACAATGCTTTCGGCCGCAGACTTCTTGCCCTCGAACATGAGGCTGTTCATGAATTTCGTGACAACCACGTCCCCATATTTCGGGTCCGGGATAATCTCGCGCTTATCAGCTCTGTGCCGACGTGACATTGCTTCAAATCCTCAGTCTTACTTCGGCCGCTTCGCGCCATACTTCGAACGGCGCTGCCTGCGCTTCGCCACGCCCTGCGTGTCGAGCACGCCACGGATGATGTGATAGCGAACGCCCGGCAAGTCCTTCACGCGGCCACCGCGGATAAGCACCACGGAGTGCTCCTGAAGGTTGTGGCCTTCGCCAGGAATATAGCTCGTCACTTCGAAGCCGTTCGTCAGACGGACACGCGCCACTTTACGCAGAGCGGAGTTCGGCTTCTTCGGCGTCGTCGTATAGACGCGCGTGCAGACGCCACGCTTCTGCGGGCATTCCGTCATCGCCGGCACTTTGTTTCGCTTGACCGGCGCGACGCGCGGCTTGCGGATCAATTGCTGTATCGTTGGCATCAACGCTTCCAAATCAAACGGCGTAGGGACCGGGGACGGAAATTTCCGCCTTCCAGTCCGATGAAGACGAATGAGACTTCGGAGGCGGTGCCTCTTGGTCTCGGGAATAAGGTTGTCCGGTGTCTTCGCGGCAGTGTTTAAGCGAAAGCACGCTTTAGCGCGCGAAAACTGCTTACGACCTGCCACCAGAGTGTGCGCAAAATAGGGGCGTGGGCTTAGGCCGTCAAGCTCAAATTTGGTTTATTTTCGGCAGTTTGCTCATCTTTCATTTCGTGTTGCCGCGAAGAGCGGATTTCGCACCCGCGTTAATGCCATTTCTAAAAAGCCAAGCTTCGGAAACATGCTTGGCGGAACAGCGGGCTGTCCCGTGCATTCCGGTTGCATTGGAAAGGAGAGATTGCGCCATGACCGAGGTGCCTCCCGCAAAGGCTCATCCCCACCATCACAAACACCGCCACGGTGTGGAAAATGCCTCGCTTCGGTTCGAGAGCGAGGAGCCGCCGCTCCGCAAACGCCGAGGCTTCGGAAGGCCGCACGCGCTCGTCGTCATCGGCACCGTGCTTTCGCTCGCGGCGCTCCTGGGCTTCGTCCTTATTCCCTATGTTTACAAGGCGTTCGGCTGAGACTTGCCGATGCCGGCCGCGGCGAGTCCCGTCACGAAGCCGAGCACCGCCCCCGCGACAATGTCCGAGAACCAGTGATAGGTCGCGCCGAGAAGGCCGATGCCTACAAGCGCGGTTGCGATCACTCCCACGAAGCGCAGCTTCGGCCAGAGCCTCCAGACCGCCCCCGCAAGGGCCGCGACAACGGTCGTGTGACCCGACGGGAAAGAGGCGAAGCCCCGGCTGTCAGTCAGCGGGAAGAAGCCGTAGACGCCATTCGCGAACCAGGACGGGTTGTTATTGACCCACGTCTCGGGCCAGGTGCGGCCGAACAGGATTTTCAATTGCACGGCCAGCGCCGCCGAGACCACGATGGCAAGCGAAAGACGCAGCATCTCGTCCTCTCGTGCAGTCAGCGAGCCGCCGCGCAAATAATTCCGTGTTGCGATCAGCGCGAGGATAAGCGCCGCGGCGGGCGCGAGCGGCTTCGCGATGAAGGTCAACGCCACGAAAATCGGATCGCCGTAGAAATGCGGCCGGAGCAACCCCGCGATTTGTCGATCGATGAAGAAAAAACTGAAGACGACAATCGCTGCCACCGCGCCGAGACCCGCGACGAAGCGGATCAGGCACGCCCGTCGCCTTGGCTGAAGTTCAACCGTCACCGCATCCATGCAGACTCCTTATCCCGCAAGACTCGCCGCTATATTGACGGTCAGCGCTAATACGGCCGTGTTGAAGAAAAATGACACGACCGCGTGCAGCGTCACGAGGCGCCGCAGCGCATGCGATTTGACAAGCGTGTCCGACGTCTGGGAGGCCGCGCCGATGGACGTCGCGAAGTAGAGGAAATCCCAGTAATCAGGCTTCTCGCAGCCGGGAAATTCGAGCCCTCGCCCTGCATCGCTGCCCGGATCGGGGCGATAGAAGGCATGGGCGTAATGCAGCGCGAATGCGATCTGTGTGACGCTCCACGATATGACGATGGTGAACAGCGCAAGCGCTGCAAGCGTGAATTTTTCATTCGCGCTCTTGTCGGCAAGCTTGGCTTCGAGACCGACCGCCGCGATGGCGGCGAAACTCGCGGCTATGGCAAGCAGGATGATGATGAGAATGACCAGTCGGCTGTCGTCTCGGCGTGCGGCGCGCTTTTCAATCTTCGTCGCATCGCTCGTAAAATCGAGGGAGAACGCCAGCAGGAGATAGGTCAGGCCGCCGAGATCCCATGTGATGGCGGCGCGCACGGCAATCGCGATGCGGTCCGGAAGAAGGGCGTAGGCCAAGAGTCCGACAAAAACGGCGCTATAGAACCTCGGCCTGATCAGAAGCGAGTGCCAGAACGAAACCGGGTGATACCACCCGCGAGCACGGGCAAGGCGGAATCCCGCCTGCTTCGTCTTCTCGGCCGGATTTTTTCCGCCGTCTTCGGGCGATTCTCCTGCGCCCGTCCGGGCGCCCCCACGCCGGAGAGCCCTTCGTCTGGAACGCGCGCTGGAAGACGTCATCGCTCGCCGCCTCATGGCTGTTTTCCGGCAACGCATATCATGAGTGCGCGTTTTCAGCATCAGCATCGAATAAGGAAAGCAGAGCCTTTCCTTCGCTCGCCACGTTCAGGGCGGTTGCCGCCTGCTTCGCTTTTCGGCACTGTCGGCCCCGACGGTGGGACAAAATGGGGGAGCGACATGGAAAATGTGCGGGGCCGCACGGTCCTGGTTACGGGCGCATCGGCGGGCATCGGCAAGGCGTTCGCCAAGGTCTTCGCGGCCAAGGGCTGGAACGTGATCCTGACCGCGCGCCGCATCGACCGGCTGGAAGCGCTCGCCGCCGAGATCGAGACGAAATACAAGGTCGGCGCAATCGCCATCGAGCAGGATCTCGCAGCCCCCGACAGCGTGGAGAAGCTCGTCGCCGCGATCAGCGACCGGCGGGTGCTGACGGTGGACGGCCTCGTGAACAACGCGGGCTACAGCGTTCCGGGCCATTACGCGAAGACCGCTTGGGCCGATCAGGACCGCTTCCTCCGCGTGATGGTCACGGTGCCGTGCGAACTCGCGCATGTTCTGCTTCCGCCCATGGTGCAACGGCGCTTCGGACGCATCATCAACGTAGCGTCCTTGGCGGGGCTGATTCCCGGCGCGGCGGGCCACACGCTTTACGGCGCGTCGAAGGCTTTCCTCATTCGCTTCTCGGAATCGCTGCTTCTCGAAAATCGCGGCGCCAACGTGCTCACGACCGCGCTGTGCCCCGGCTTCACCTACACCGAACTTCACGATGTGATCGGAACGCGCGACAAGGTGTCGAAATACGGCAAGGCGTGGTGGTCCACGGCGGCTGAGGTGGCCGTCGCCGGGTACGACGGCGTGATGGAGGGAAAGCCCGTGGTCATCGTCGGCCGCCGGGCGAAGCAGATTTCCGCGCTTATGAAAGTCTTGCCCGAGAGCGTCGCGCTTGGCATGGTTGGCCGTCAGTCGAAGACCTTCCGCTCGGAGGAACCGGGCCCTTCAGGTAACGAGCCATCATGACCGCCGCCATTGTTATCCCGGCGCGATACGCGTCCACGCGTTTCCCCGGCAAACCGCTGTGCCTCCTTTCCGGCACCTCCATGCTTGAACGCGTCTGGCGCATCGCGTCGAGCGTGAAGCAGGCGTCGCGCGTGGTCATCGCCACCGACGATGAACGCATTCGCGAGCATGCGCTGGCCTTCGGCGCGGAGGTTGCGCTGACCTCGCCCGACTGCGCGAACGGCACGGAGCGCGTGCATGAGGCGGTGGGGCGCGCCCATATCCGCGAGGACATCATCCTGAACCTTCAGGGCGATGCGCCGCTGACGCCGCCATGGGTGCTGGAAGCCATGATCGACGAGATGATCATCGATCCCGCGCCCGAGATCGTGACGCCCGCCGTGCGCCTCTACGGGCCGACGCTTGCGGAGTTCCTCGCCCACAAGAAGGAGCGCCCGGCCAGCGGCACGACCGTTACCTTCAATCTGCGCCGCAACGCGCTCTACTTCTCGAAAACAGTAATCCCGCATATCCGCAACGAGGGGCACGCCTTCGTCTACCGGCATATCGGGCTGTACGGCTATCGCAAGGCCGCGCTCTCGCGCTATGTCTCGCTCGCGCCGACGCCGCTCGAACAGACCGAAGGGCTGGAGCAGCTCCGCGCGCTTGAGAACGGCATGACCGTGCGCATCGCCGTGGTGGACTATCGCGGGCGCACGCATTCTTCCATCGACGCGCCGGGCGACGTTCCTGTCGCCGAAGCGATCATCGCGCGCGAGGGCGAACTGCTACCCGCGCTTCGCTAGATCGGAGAGGAAAGCCGAGTCGGCGGGCCGCAGTCGATTCCACCGCTCCCGGCTTTCCCAAAAGCGCAGCTCCTGCTACTACTTTCGGACCGCTGCGCCGCTTCGGCGGTCTTGCGTTGCAGACATCCAGAGGGCATGCGTGATGCTTCTTATTCTCGCTCGGCATGGCAACACCTTTGAAGCGGGCGAAAAGCCCGTGTGGGTTGGCGCGCGCACCGATCTTCCGCTCACGCCAAAAGGCCGCGAGCAGGCCGCCGCCCTCGGTGAGGCGCTGAAACCGTTCGTACCGCGCATTCGCCGCATCGCCGCCGGACCGCTCGCCCGCACGCGCGAACATGCGGAAATCGCCGCAGCGATTGCCGGTTTGACGGTGCCGGTTACCATCGACGACCGCCTGCGCGAGATCGACTACGGCGACTGGGAAGGCAAAAGCTCCGAAGAAATCGAGGCTTCGGGCGGCGCCGCGGATCTTGCGGCGTGGAACGAGCGGGGCGTCTGGCCGATTTCCGCCGGGTGGTTGCCCTGCACCTATGCCATCGACGCGAGGGCATCGGCGCTTGCCGGTGAAGCTGCGCGCCATGCGGGGGCGGGCGACGCAGCGCTGTTCGTCACCAGCAACGGCGTCCTGCGCTATTTCCTCAAGCTCGTGCCGGGCGCGTTCGAGGCCGCCGTCAACGACGGCAGCCTCAAAGTCGCGACGGGCAACGTCAGCGCGCTTCGGTTCGATGGCGATGGCTGGCGCATCGTGCTTTGGAACGCGAAGCCGGGCGAACTCGGCGCTTTGACTTAATCCAGCGCAGGGGCCGATGCAGGCGCGCGTCGCATCCCGCGCATCGTGCGCAGCGCATCGCGGCTTGCCAGAATCGCGCCTCCGGTGATGAGAAGGGCCGCAACCCAGAGCGCGGGCTTCGACGGGCCGAGCCCTGTTACGGTCAGAAGCGCCGTCGACAACAGCGGCGAGAAATAGGCGAGAACGCCGAGCGTGCGCAGGTCGCCATGCTTGCAGCCGTAGTCCCACACATAGAAGGCGAGGCCGATCGGTCCTGCTCCGAGGGCCAGGATGGCGAAAAGCTGCGTGCCCGGCGCGGGCATCACGAAATCTTCGAGCGCGAGGTGCGCTCCCCACGCCAGCACCGCCGTGCCGAGGCAATAGATGGAGACGGCCGCGCTCGGTACACCGCGAAACAGCCGTGTCAGCACCGAATAGCTCGACCATGTCAGTGCCGCCGTCGCGGCCATCGCGTAACCGAACGCGTTGCCGCCAAGCGACAGCGCCGCGCCGCCGGTGATGGCGAGCGCTGCCCCGGCGAACGCCATCGACACGCCGGAGATATGCCAGACGGTGAGCTTTCCCGCCGAAGCGCGCGCAGGCAGCATCGTGGAAAACATCACGATCAGCACCGGCCAGAGATAATTGACGAGGCTTGCTTCCACGGCGGGCGCGTTCTGCATCGCGAGGAAGAACGCGAAATGATCGACGAAGAACGCCGCCACGCCGAGCGCGACCGGCTTCCAGCCGAGCGAACCGAGGCCCCGCCGCGCGGATGCGTTGGCCGCCAGCCAGACGAAGCCCGCCAGCGAGCCGATGGTGAAGGTGAGCGCGACGAGTTCAAGCGGCGGGATCGCGCCCGCAAGCACGGTCAGCGTCGGGAGCAACGCCCAGAGCGGAATGGCAAGAAGGCCGATGGCGGTCGCTTTTCCGCCGCTCGTAATGTGCATTGGAGGGAGTATCCTGAGATCGATCCGCGGACATACCGCCTGCGCGTGACCGAGGCAACGAAAACCCGGCCGGAATATTCTGTCAAGTCACGCCCAACAAACAAGGCGCCGGCCGTTCGAGCGCGGGAATTACAGAACGCATCGTTCAAAGAATCCGGGTGACGTGTCTGCGCCTGAGACTTTGACTGCGGGGTCCGCCGCACGCCCCGCGCTAAAGATCTTCTGAATGCTCTCAGGCAGGCGTCGGCGCCGAAGGAACGCTGGCAATGGACACGCCGCCGTTCGCGTGCCAGCCCGGCAACTCTCGTGCCTCGCCCCGGCTCGCGAGTTCCAGAGCGGGGGCAAGCGTCGTCTCGAACTGCGTTTCCACCCTGGTGCGCGCGATCCGCCGCCGCAAGAAGTCGGCCCATAGAAACTCGCTGAACGGCGTCCGGTCCTTCGAATAGCCGCCCCCGCGCCGCAACGCGCCCGCGAGGCTGCGGAAAGGATCGTCCGCCATGTCGTCGATCCGGAGCGGGAGGTCGTCGTACTCGCGACGGCGCCCTTCATCGTCGAAGGGGTGCACAAGGCCAAGATCGTCCATCACCTCGAAGAAGGTGCCGCTGTCTATGTCGCGGAAGTCCAGAACCGCCTTCACCGCCACCTTCTCTGCGCCGGACAGAAGCAGCGCCGCGAGCAAATGATGACGGTCGATGGCATAAAGCCGCCCTTTCGGCCCTTTCACCACGGGAACGGCGTGATCGGCGAGATATCGACGGCGCTCGTCCCGCGCCATGGTCTCAAGCTCGTTTGCGCGCCGTTCGACTTCGCGTCGCCCGATAGTCATTTGCGTAGGCCGAAGACCGGCGATCGAAACAGTGTGAAGGACGGGTGCGCGAACGGTTTGAAGGAGCATGCACACTCTCGATGGACGAAGCCGCCTAGCATAAGCCTTACGCTGGAAGCGGCAAAAAAGGTATGGCGGTTTCGTCAACTCAGCCATATGGCTTGACGCTGGCCACGCGGTTAAGCAAGCGCTCGCTGCGTTACAGGATCATGACAGCGAGCGGAACCGCGCTCTTCCGGCGCAGCCGACGTATCGCCTTAACCCGGGGCGCGTGACGCTGCGACCATCGCCGCGAACTGAAAAACCCCGGTAGCGAGAAGCCCCGGGGTTCCGATAGCAAGGTTATGGCTCGGTTCGGCGGCCCCCGCCGTCAGTTCCGCTGTTCGAGAAGACGCCGCGCGATCACCTGCGCCTGAATCTCCGCCGCGCCCTCGAAGATATTGAGAATGCGCGCATCGCAAAGAACGCGGCTCACCGGATATTCGAGCGCGAAGCCGTTGCCGCCGTGGATCTGCAGCGCATTGTCCGCCGCCGCCCACGCCACGCGCGCGCCGAGCAGCTTCGCCATGCCCGCTTCGAGATCGCAGCGACGGCCGCCATCCTTCTCGCGCGCGGCGAAATAAGTTAGCTGGCGCGCTATCATCGTTTCGGCGGCCATCATGGCGATCTTGTCGGAGACGCGCGGGAAGTTGATGAGCGTCTTGCCGAACTGGACGCGTTCCGTCGCATAGCGCAGCGCGAGGTCCATCGCCGACTGCGCCACGCCGACCGCACGGGCCGCCGTCTGCACGCGCGCGGACTCGAACGTCTGCATGAGCTGCTTGAAGCCCTGGCCTTCCTCGCCGCCGAGCAGGCCGGACACCGGCACCTCGAATTCGTCGAACGAAAGCTCGTATTCCTTCATGCCGCGATAGCCGAGCACCTCGATTTCGCCGCCCGACATACCGACGGCCGGGAATGGATTTTCGTCCGTGCCGCGCGGCTTCTCCGCGAGGAACATCGAAAGACCCCTGTAGCCGGGTTCCGCCGGGTTGGTACGCGTCAGCACCGTCATGAGGTCCGCGCGAACGGGGTGCGTGATCCACGTCTTCTGGCCGGTGATCTTGTACACGTCGCCATCGCGCACTGCGCGCGTCTTGAGCGAGGCGAGGTCCGAGCCGGTGTTCGGTTCGGTGAAGACCGCCGTCGGCAGCACTTCGCCGCTCGCCAGCTTCGGCAGCCACTCTTCCTTCTGCTCCTGCGTGCCGCCGCCGAGGATCAGTTCCGCCGCGATCTCAGACCGCGTGCCGAGCGAGCCGACGCCGATATAGCCTCGCGACAGCTCCTCGGAGACGACGCACATCGCCTCCTTGCCGAGACCGAGGCCGCCGAATTCCTCCGGGATGGTGAGGCCGAACACACCAAGCTCGTTCATCTTCTCGATGGTTTCGAGCGGGATATATTCGTTCTTGAGATGCCATTCATGCGCGAAGGGCTTCACCTCGGCGTCCACGAAGCGGCGCATCTCCTCGCGCATGGCTTCGAGTGTTTCGTCGAGGCCGCCGTCGCCGAAGTGCCCCGTCCCCTGCGCGTGCTCAACGAGTTCGACGAGCCGCGCGCGGGCCTGACGAGAGTTGGCCTTGATAAGCGCTGCGACGGCGGGCGTCGCGAAAGCATCGCGGTCCGCCGGTTCCAGATCGAGATCGTGAAAGCGGATGATTTCGGTCTGGCTCATCGGGATGCCGCCGAGGATCTGCGCCGCGTATTCGCCGACGCCGATCTGGGTCAGGAGCGCTTCCGTCTCGCCGAAACGGCCTTCGTCGGTGAGGCGGTGGGCGTAGGCCGCCATCTGCCGCAGGGCCTGGGCATAGGTCGCCAGCCACGCAAGACCGTGGGCGGCGTGCTGCTCGCGCTCGATCAGCGCGTTGGACAGCTTGCCGTCCTCCGTGACGCGGGCGCGGATGTTGTCGGTGGCACGGGCAAGCAAGCGGTCGGCGTTGGCGGCGGCCTCGTCGCAGAGCTGAAGCAAGTCCGGAGCCACAACGGGAGTGGAAGACTGGCTCATCGGCCTTATCCTTTCATGCGGTTCTTGGAATTTAGACCACACATTGGCGCGTTTTCGCAGATGCACAATTGCGCTTAAGTTTATACCCGCGATGCCAGTTCGCGGAGAATTGCCTTCGGGCAGGCGGACGCTTGGGATGATTTGGGACGGGAAACCGTCAGGCCCGGCTTTTGAGGCGCCTTTGCGGGTGGCACGAAATTGCGTTCGCCGCAATCGGCCCGGCGCACGAGCGCGGTGCGGCGAGCGGCAAATCGACATGGCTTACGTGTGCCATGCCGCTTGAGGCATCGGCCTTTCAAAGAATCGAAGACGCGCGCCCGGACGCACGATGCATCCGAACGGGGCTTGCACGGCGGAAGCGGAACCCGGTGAAGCGCTGAGCTTCCCCGGGTGTGTGTCTGGCGGCGCCTATTTCTTTTTGCCGAAGACCATGTCGAGCCACAGGCTGAAGAACGTCTTCTGCTCTTGTGGCTTCTGCCGCTCGGCAGGCTTCGCGGGCACAGGCTCATCCGGCTGCGCTGGCGCCGCCTCCTGAGGCTGCGCCGCCTCGTAAACGGGAACGGGTTGCGCTTCCGCCACGGCTTCGGACTGATACGGCGCGGCTTCCTGCGGCTGGGCTGGGGCAGCCTCTTCGGTTGGCTGGGTGGCTTCGAATACGGGCACCGGCTGTGCCTCCACCGGCGTTTCGTGCGCGCCGTACTCCTGTATCGGCCCGGAGGTAACATCAGCGGGCGAGCCGAGATCGTGCGTTGCCTCGACCACGTCGCGCGCCGAAATCACATCGACAGGCGCGGGCTCGGCGACCTCCGACGAAGCGCTTTCCGCCCGCTCCGCAGGCGCGATTTCAGGAGCGGCCTCGACCGCCGCAGGCTCCGCCTCTTCGGCCACCGCAGCAGCGGTCGTCTCCGCAGGCTCGACCGGCGGCGCCTGGAGTTCGGTCGCTTCTTCGGACAAAGTGCTTTCAAGGCGCTCGGCGATTTCCTCGACGCGCGCATGAGCCTCGCCCAACGCGTCGCCCCCGCCGCCCTGTAGAACGCCCTCTATGCTCGGATCGGCGGCGGTTCCGTCAACCGGAGCCACGTCCGATTCCGTGACGGGAGCAGGCGCTTCGCCTTGCGGCTCGTTGTCCTGCGTGATCGCGACGTTGTCGTGAAGGTAGGCCGGCGCGTCCTGATTATGGACGGTCTCGATGCCGTGAGCCGCCGCAACATCATCGACACGCCCTTTCGCCTCGGCAGCGAGATCGTCGAAGCTGACACCGCGCGGCTCCGTGGCGGAATCGTCAAGCACGGGTTCGGCTTCTTCAGCCGCAGCGACGTTTTCGCGAAGATGGGCGGGTGCCTCATGATGATGGACGGTTTCGACACCGTAGGTTTTCGCCACCTCCTCGACACGCGCTGTCGCCTCTCCCGCCAGATCGTCGAAGGAAACGGCCCGCGGCTCGGTGGCGCTCGTATCGAGGGAAGGAGCGGATGCGGAAGCCTCGTCGGATGAGCCTTCGTCGGAAGCGGCAGGCCCTTCGGTCGCTTCCACAGGACCGCCGATCAGCGGCTCCGCGGGAGCGCTGTCGGGCATTGAAGGAGCGTCGGCTTCGTCGATGACGCTTTCGGAATGCGCAGCCGCCACGTTTTCGTGGAGATGCGCGGGCGCCTCGTGATGATGGACAGTCTGAATGCCGTAGCTTTTCGCCACGTCCTCGACCCGCGCCTTCGAAGCGGCGGAAAGGGCATCGAAGCTCGGGCCCTCGGGAAGCGGCTGCCAGGTTGCGACGGCGACGTCATCGGCTGAAACCCGCGCGACGGGAGCGGCTGACGGTTCGGCATCGTCGCTCGCCGCTTCAGGCTGCGATTCGGGTGCGGACTCGACGGCACCGGCTTCCGCCGGCTCATTTTCCGCCGACGCGGAAACATCTTCTTCGACGCCCTCTTCCCCGTTGGCCTTCTCGGAGGGCGCAGCCTCAGTCGTCTCAAGAATTGGCGCGGATGCAGCGGGCGTGTCGCCGGGCGCAGGCAGGAAAGCGCGCACGGCATCGAGCTTCTTGGAGGCAAGATAAAAGGCGTTGCCGTTCAGATCGAGTTCGATCGCAACGCGCGCGAGTTCGAGCGCCGACGCAAAGCTCGACGGCGCGCTTTCGCTGGCATTCGCGATATCCGCGCCCACCGCGTCGGCAAGATCGTTGATGGCGCGCCCGGCCGCGTCGGCCTGCGCTCCAAGCTCGGCGTAAGCAGCCGCGTTAAGGCTGCTCAACGCCTTTTGTAGGTCGTCGGATGCTCGCGTCATGTCTGGCTCCAGTTCTTTTTCCGTGGACTCGGAGTCAGAACGAAGCCGGGTCGTCAACCGAACCGCGCTTTGGATGCCTCGATCGCATCCTCGAATGTACGCAAACCCGTATGCGGAGCGCTGACGAGTACCGCCATATTACCCGGCCGATGCTCGTTCTTCCACATGCGCATATGCGCTTTCGGTATGTCGGTCCACGGAAAAACTTCACTCATGCACGGGTCAATTCGCCGCTCAATCATGAGTTTGTTAGCCTGACTCGCCTGCAACAGATTGGCGAAGTGCGATCCCTGCAAGCGCTTCTGGTGCATCCAGAGATAACGCGCGTCGAGCGTAAGATTATAGCCCGTCGTGCCCGCGCAGATCACCACCATGCCGCCACGCTTCACGACGAACACGGACACCGGAATCGTGGATTCGCCGGGGTGCTCGAAGACGAAATCGACGTTGTTACCCTTGCCCGTATGCTCCCAGATCGCGGCGCCGAACTTCCTGACTTCCTTGAACCACTCCGCATATTCGGGCGTGTTCACCTTGGGCATCTGGCCCCAGCACTTGAAGTCCTTGCGGTTGATCGTGCCTTTTGCACCGAGTTGCATGACGAAGTCGCGCTTGTCGTCCTCGGACACCACACCGATGGCGTTCGCGCCGGACGCAGCGCAAAGCTGCACCGCGAACGAGCCGAGGCCGCCCGAAGCGCCCCAGACGAGTACATTATGACCGGGGCGCAGCACGTGAGGACGATGGCCGAACAGCATGCGGTAGGCGGTCGCGAGCGTCAGGGTGTAGCACGCGCTTTCTTCCCAGGTGAGGTGCTTCGGGCGCGCCATGAGCTGGCGATCCTGCACGCGCGCGAACTGCGCGAAGCTGCCGTCCGGCGTTTCATAGCCCCAGATGCGCTGGGACGGCGAGAACATCGGGTCTCCGCCGTTACACTCCTCGTCGTCGCCGTCGTCCTGGTTGCAGTGCACAACGACTTCGTCGCCGACCTTCCAGCGCTTCACCTTCGAGCCCACGGCCCAGACGATGCCCGACGCATCGGAACCGGCGACATGGAACGGCGCCTTGTGGACGTCGAACGTGGAAATCGGGGTGCCGAGCGCGGCCCACACGCCATTATAGTTCACACCCGCGGCCATCACGAGAATGAGCACGTCGTGGCTGTCGAGCTTCCACGTCGGCACGACTTCCATCTGCATGGCATCTTCCGGCGGCCCGTGGCGCTCGCGTCGGATCGCCCATGCGTACATCTTTTCGGGGACATGGCCTAGCGGCGGGATTTCGCCGACTTCATACAGGTCCTTCAGGCCCTCCCCCGAGGTGGAGGACGCGGATTGCTTGAATGCAATCACCTCACTCATATTCTGCTCCTTGCAGCGGCAACCCGAAGGTTTTTTGTCCTTGGTTGCAGCGCAGCATGATCCTTTTGTGTGCAGGGCAATATTGGCAAAAAGTCGAGTCTGGGCGGGAAAAGTTCACGTCTTTGCCTCGCAAACACAAACGAATCGAAGCCAGGACTCGTTCCTCGAACAAGCTCGGCCTTGAGGATGCCCAACGAAATAAAAGGGATTACGTGCCCTGAAGCGCAGGTCTTCCGCGTTTGCCGAACGTTCGGCTGACCCATTTTGGGGTCGGGGGAAAAAACCGGCGCGAAAAAAAATCCCGCGAACGACGTTCGCGGGAGAGCTATCTGAAGAAGATGCGAGCGCAGCAAGGGCGCTGGCTTACAGCGTCGTGCGGTAAATCGGACGCTGTAAGTCTTGCTTGTCGATCAGCTTCTCCGCGTCAAATCGAATCCGATCTGACGCGGGCCGATTTATTGAAGCGAATTTGACATTTGAGTCCCGGAGGCTTCGAGCTCTCGCTCAAATGTCAAATTCAAAAGCTCCACTAGAAGCTGAGGCGCGCGGCGCGCACGACGTGCGGCAACGCCAGCGCTTTCTCGATGGTGGCATCGCTCACCGGCTCGTCGACGGTGACGAGCGCCATCGCCTTGCCGCCCTGTGCTTCGCGGCCGAGGTTGAACGTCGCGATGTTGACACCCTCGTTGCCGAGCAGCGTGCCGAGCGCGCCGATGTGGCCCGGCTTGTCGGCGTTCACCGTGAACAGCATGTTAGGCGCGAACTCGGCGTCCATGGGAACGTGATTGATCTGGATGACGCGCGGCTTGCCATCGGAGAACACCGTTCCGGCGATGGAAATTTCCTGCTTCTCGGTCTTCAGCGTCACGCGAATATAGGTTTCGTAGGCGCCTTCCTGACCGCGCTTCGTCTCCTCGACCTTGATGCCGCGTTCCTTCGCGACCGCCGGACCGGACACCATGTTGACGTGCAGGAAGTGGCGCAGAACGCCCGAGATCGCCGCCGAGGTCAGCGCGCGCGTGTTCATGTCGGCCACATCGCCCGCATATTCGAGGCGGATGAAGTTCGGCGCGGCTTCGGTGAGCTGGCCGGCGAAAGAGCCGAGCAGTTCGGCGAGCTTCACGAACGGCTTCAGCTTCGGCGCTTCTTCCGCCGTGATCGACGGGAAGTTGACGGCATTGGAAATCGCGCCGGTGAGAAGATAATCCGCCATCTGCTCGGCCACCTGAAGCGCGACGTTCTCCTGCGCTTCCGACGTGCTCGCGCCAAGATGCGGCGTGGCGATCACGTTCGGCAGATTGAACAGCACGTTCTCCTTCGCGGGTTCCACCTCGAACACGTCGAGCGCCGCACCGGCCACATGGCCCGCCTTGATGGCATCCGCCAGCGCCTGTTCGACGATGAGGCCGCCACGCGCGCAATTGATGATGCGCACGCCCTTCTTCATCGTTGCGATCGACTCGGCGTTGATGATGTTCTTCGTCTTTTCCGTCAGCGGCGTGTGCAGCGTGATGAAGTCCGCGCGGCGGAACAGTTCCTCAAGCGTGACGCGCTCGACGCCGAGGTCGAGCGCGCGCTCTTCCGTCAGGAACGGGTCGAACGCAATGACCTTCATGCGAAGGCCCTGCGCGCGATCCGCGACGATGGAGCCGATGTTGCCGCAGCCGATGATGCCGAGTGTCTTGGACGTGATTTCGACGCCCATGAACTTCGACTTTTCCCACTTGCCCGCGTGCGTGGAGCGGTCCGCTTCCGGGATCTGGCGGGCGAGCGCCGTCAGCAGCGAAATGGCATGCTCTGCGGTGGTGATGGAGTTGCCGAACGGCGTGTTCATGACGATGACGCCGCGCGCGGTGGCGGCGGGCACGTCCACGTTATCGACGCCGATGCCCGCGCGGCCCACCACCTTCAGACGTTCGGCGGAGGCGAGCACCTTTTCGGTGACCTTCGTCGCGGAGCGGATGGCGAGACCGTCGTAATTGCCGATGATTTCGGCGAGTTGGTCCTTGTCGAGGCCGATCTTGGTATCGACTTCGATGCCGCGATTCTTGAAGATTTCAGCGGCGGCGGGAGAAAGCTTGTCAGCGACAAGCACGCGAGGCGCAGTCATGGTGTGTCTCCTGAAAACGTCCAGAGACAGAAACGGTGTGTCATCGCGGGATTGACCCGTCAATCCAGGTCGCGGGCTCTGGAGGTTCCGCCGCCGGATGGCCGGGTCGAGCCCGGCCATGACAGAGGATGAACCTTAAGCGGCGACCTTGGCCTTCGCGTTGGCGAAAGCCCAGTCGAGCCACGGCAGGAGCGCTTCGAGGTCCGACGCCTCGACGGTCGCGCCCGCCCAGATGCGAAGCCCCGCAGGCGCATCGCGATAGGCACCGATGTCGAGCGCGGCGCCTTCCTTTTCGAGCGTGGAGGCGATGTCCTTGGCGACGGCGGCCTGAGCCTCCGGGGTCGCGATCTCGGGATCGACGATCTTGAGGCACACGCTGGTGTTGGAGCGCGTGGACGGCACGGTGGCGAGGAAGTCGACCCACGGCGTCTTCTCGACCCAGTCGGCGAGCACCTTGAAGTTCGCGTTGGAGCGCGCCTGAAGCGCCTTGAGGCCGCCGAGACCTTCCGCCCAGTTCAGCGCGTCGAGATAGTCTTCGACGCAGAGCATGGACGGCGTGTTGATGGTGGAGCCTTCGAATATCTCGCGGTTGAGCTTGCCGCCCTTCGTCATGCGGAACAGCTTGGGCATCGGCCACGCCGGCGTGTAGCTTTCGAGGCGTTCGACGGCGCGCGGCGACAGGATCAGAATGCCGTGCTGCCCTTCGCCGCCAAGCACCTTCTGCCAGGAGAAGGTGACGACATCGAGCTTCGACCAGTCGAGATCCTGCGCGAATGCCGCCGAAGTGGCGTCGCAGAATGTAAGACCTTCGCGATTGTCGGGAATGAAGTCGCCGCTCGGAACGCGGACGCCCGATGTGGTGCCGTTCCAGGTGAAGACGACGTCGTTGCGGAAATCGGCCTGGCCGAGGTCGGGAAGCTCGCCATAGGGCGCGTCGAACACGCGCACATCCTTCAGCTTGAGCTGCTTCGTGATGTCCGTGACCCAGTCCTTGCCGAAGCTTTCCCAGGCGAACACGTCAATGCCACGGGCGCCGAGAGCCGACCACATGGCCATTTCAAACGCGCCGGTATCGGAAGCGGCGACGATGCCGATGAGATAATCCTGCGGCACACCGAGGATCGCGCGCGTCTTGTCGATCGCGAGCTTCAGCTTGGCCTTGCCGGGCTTGGAGCGGTGCGACCGACCCAGTTCCGCAGTCTTGAGGTTTTCGAGGGAATAGCCGGGGCGCTTGGCGCAAGGGCCGGAGGAGAAATGCGCGACATTGGGGCGCGCGGCAGGCTTGGTGGCCGTCATAGCGGTCTACCCTTTCAGATAGTTGCTTCCCGGTGGGGGGAAGTGTCCCGCGACGACGCATAAGCGCGCGTTTGTATTGTGTCAACAGAAATGGGTTTGCCATTATTAACTTGGACAGCAGGTAATGCTAGAGAATTGGGAAAACGGGAAACTTTCACAAGCCTCCGCTGTTCTGCCTTACCGCGCGGCCGCGAACCAGAAGACTTGCCATACAGTACAGATTTTTGCAGGCATGCCTTTCTTCGCGCCGTGTTTTTTTGAGTATCAGTCGCTCAATTTCGGAACTCGTTGTTCCAATTTCGGCGATATATCAACGGTCAAAGGAAACGAAGAATGCGTAACCCGTTCCGATCTGCTGCCGTAGCTTTTTCCGTCGCAACATCAGCAGCCTTGCTTGCTTCGCCCAACGCCTTCGCAAAGGACGATGACTCCAGGCGGGAGATCCATCAGGGCATCAAGCAGGGAGACATCAAGTCGCTCTCCGACATCCTCGTGATCTCGAAAGACAAGGTCGTCGGCGAGGTGATCGAAGCCGAAATCGACCGCAAGGGCGGCAAGTGGCTCTACGAACTCGAAGTGATCGATCCCGAGGGGTTGAAGTCCAAGGTGAAGGTCGACGCCAAGACCGGCGATGTAGTGGAAGGCGCCCGGAAGGCCCAGCGCGAGGAGCGCAGGGAAGAACGCCGCGAGGAGCGCCGCTAGATCGGTCCGCGTTGAATCGGCATCGATCTGACGCCGACGGGCTGATCGACAAACATCTACAGCGTCGCGCGGCGTGCGATTTTGCGGCACGACGCTGTAGAAACCGATTTCCCTTCGTGCTCGCCGACCAGCAATCCGGTAATATCGGGGCGGCCAACGCGGGGGGCGGTTCGATGAAATGGATATCGCTATGCGCGGCAGCGGCGCTGTCGCTTCCGACAGCGGATGCGTCGGCGTGGTCCGAGCGCGGCGTCGCGCTTGGCGGACTTCACGGCACGATAACCCTGCCTGAAGGAAAACCGTCGACCGCCGTTCTCATCCTGCCGGGTTCCGGCCCGGTCGACCGCAACGGCAACGTCCCCGGCATGCCGAACGACAGCCTCAAAATGGTGGCGACAGGTTTGGCGGATCAGGGGATCGCATCGTTGCGCATCGACAAGCGCGGCGTGGCCGAAAGCCGCGCCGCTGCCCCGCGAGAGGAAGACTTGCGCTTCGATACATATGTCGAAGATGCGGTCCGCTGGATCGGGCTTCTTCGCTCGCAGGATGGAATTTCGTCAGTGGCGGTGATCGGCCATAGCGAGGGTGCGCTGGTGGCGACGCTTGCGGCACAGCGCGCCGATGTTTCGGCGCTCGTTCTGGTCGCCGGACCGGGCGTCCCGTTTGCAGAACTGCTCGACCGGCAGCTGGCAAAGGCAGGCACTCCCGAGGCCCTTCGCGCAGCGTCGCGGACGATCTCGGCAAAACTCCAGCGCGGCGAGGGTGCTGAAACCGTTCCGCCGGAGCTTTTCGCGCTCTATCGTCCGAGCGTGCAACCCTACCTCATCTCGCTTCTCCGCCTCGATCCGGTGGCCGAACTCGCCAAGGCGCGATGCCGCGTCCTCATCGTGCAGGGTTCGACAGACGTCCAGATCGAGACCGCCGACGCAGAGCGTCTGGCGAAGGCGCGGCCCGATGCGAAGATGGCGATCATCGAGGGGATGAACCACGTTCTGAAAGATGCGCCGCCGGATCGGGCGGCGAACATCAAAACATATGCCGAACCCGACAGGCCGCTCTCGGCACGGCTCATCCCCGTCATCGCCGAATTCCTGAGCGGGCGTTAAGCGCCAAGCTCCGCAAGAAACGCATCGTGCGTGAGCGGACGCGAGAACAGCGCGAAGTCCTTCGTCGTCGCGACGCGCTGCTCTTCCTCGCTCAGCGCCGCCGTGCAGTCGGTGAGGGTGACGACATGGAACCCGCGCTCATAGGCCGAGCGCATGGTGCTTTCCACGCAGCAATTGGTGAGGAAGCCCGCAAGCACGACGTTCGTCACGCCTCGCTGGCGCAACACGAAATCGAGATTGGTGCTGGCGAAGCAGTCGAGGCCGCGCTTGCCCTCGATGACGATATCGCCCGGCTGCGGCGTCAGTTCCTCGATGATTTCCGCGCCCCAGGTGCCCTTGCGAAAGGCTTGCCCCGCCACGATGCCGGCGAGAATGCCGTAAGGGTTCGACGGGATTTCCGGATATCCTTCCGCGAAACTGATCGCGGCGTGCATGATGGTCGCGCCGCGGGCGCGCGCCTCTTCGACGGTCGCGAGCGTATTGGCAAGCATGTTCGTGCTCTCCATCACGCCCTTGACGCCCTCGTAATTCGCGCCGCCCGGTTTCACGAAGTCGTTCTGATATTCGATGAGCACGAGCGCTGTGGTTCTCGGGTCCATGCTAGTCCTCCCTTGGTATTCGCGAATGCTGTCCATCGAGAATGACCGGGAGATGAAAATCCGACAAGGCGCCGTCATCGCCACGGAAGGAATGGGCGCCGTCTCATCGCGGCACTTAAGCTTTTGCCGGATCGCACTTTTCTCCGCTCGACTGATATCAGCGTGGATTGTCGGACGCCCGATCAAATTTCCGGATTGGAGGAGCTTTCACCCGCCGGAAGCGCTCCCCACCGTGAAAATGGCCGCTTGCAGAGGCTCGCATTCGAATAGCGAGGGTCGCCGCTGACGTCTGCTCCGATCCATGACGGCAGCGGAAAGCGGTGATCTTCGTGCGGCAGTTCGATTTCGGCAACCACGAGACCTTCGTTGTCGCCGTGAAACACGTCGATTTCCAGGATCAGGCCATGCCAGGGCAAAAGATGCCGCCGCTTTTCGATGATCGAGCCTTCGCGAAGCTCCATGAGAGCCGCCGCGTGATCGAGGGGGATGTCATATTCGAATTCCTGGCGCCGGATGCCCACGCCAGCGGATTTGAGTGTGAGGGTCGCCTTATTTTCGCGGGTGCGTATGCGAAGCGAAAGCTTGCCGGTGTTTGCCAGATAGGCTTGACGGATCATTGAACCGCCGTCGGCTTCCGCCCTCCAGCCATCGTTGACGACAAGAAATTTTCGCTCGATTTCGAAAGGCATGATTTTTCGGCAGGTGCATCAAGGTTGGGTGCGTTTCCGGGCACCTTAACGCCCCTGCCTGAAAACTCGCTAAACGAACGGGTGCACCGGCTCCGCCGTGTGCCTGGTGGAGATGTCACCCTTGTCGTTTGTTTCCGTCAGATGAACCTCGTAGCCCCACAAATTGGCGAGGTGCTGCAGCACGCGCTCGGCGTCCTCCTCCTCCAGCATGACCCCGTCGACCACATTATGGCGCAGTTCGAGGCGGCGGTCGCCTTCAAGGTCCACGTCCACGATCTGGATGTCGGGATCGTGGCGCGAGACGTCGTAATGCCGCGCCAGCGCACGGCGAACACGCATATAGCCGCGCTCGTCGTGGATGGCGTCGACTGAAAGGTCCTTTTCGCTGGCATCGTCCGTCACAAGGAAGAGGCCCATCTTGCGGATCACGGCAGGGCTGAGGAACTGCGAGACGAAGCTCTCATCGCGATAGTTCGCCCAGATGTCCTTCAGCGTCTCGATCGGATCGCCATTGCCGGCGATGTCCGGGAACCACGCGCGGTCTTCCGCGGTCGGGTCCACACACATGCGCTCGATATCCTTCATCATCGTGAAGCCGAGCGCATACGGATTCAGGCCGTAATAGCGGCGGTCGTCGAAGTCCGGCTGCGCAACGACGTTCGTGTGCGAGTGCAGGAATTCGAGGTAGGCACCCTCCGTGATGCGCCCGCGATCATAGAGCCGCTGCATGATCTCGTAATGGGTGTAGGTTGCGCAGCCCTCGTTCATCATCTTCGTCTGGCGCTGCGGATAGAAATATTGGGAGATGAGCCGGACGATGCGGATCACTTCACGCTGCCACGGCTTCAGGCGCGGCGCCGTCTTCTCAAGGAAGTAAAGCACGTTCTCTTCGGGCAGACCGAGAAGCGCGCGGCGACGGTCGCGCTCGGTGGCGCGTTTCTTCGCCTTTCCGCCGGGCGTTTCCGGCACCGTTCTCCAGAGATCGTTGAACAGCCGTTCGCCGTGCTCGCGCCGCTCGCGTTCGCGTTTCTGCTCGGAGCGCAGATCCATCTGCCGCTTGCCGGGATAGCGGTGAATGCCCTGATTTTGCAGAGCGTGCGCAGCGTCGAGCACGCGCTCGACCTCGGCCTGACCGTATTTGTCCTCGCAATCCGCGATGAAATTCTTCGCGAACGCCAGATAATCGAGGATGCCGTCCGCGTCGGTCCACTGCTTGAAGACGTAGTTGTTCTTGAAGAAGTGGTTGTGCCCGTATGCCGCGTGCGCCAGCACCAGCGTCTGCATGGTGGCGGTGTTCTCTTCGAGGAGATACACGACACACGGGTTGGAGTTGATGACGATTTCGTAGGCGAGGCCCTGCCAGCCCTTGCGGTAGAGGGTTTCGTTGCGCACGAACTGCTTGCCGAAGGACCAGTGTCTGTAGAAAAGCGGCATGCCGGTGGAGGCGTAGGCGTCGAGCATCTGCTCGGTCGTGATGACTTCTATGCGCGGCCGATAGATATCGAGCTTCAGTTCGTCGCCTATCTCCGCCACCCCGTCATAGATGCGCGACAGAGTGTCGAAATCCCAGTCGCTATCCTTGTACAGAAGCGGACCGTCCCTGCCTGCCGTTACCGTCGTCATCAGGCCCCCGTGGTTGCTGCGTTGCTCTTCCGTTCAAACAACTCCCGGAAGACAGGATAGATGTCGCGGCGGTCGCGAACTTTTCGCATCGCCATGGGCAGTTTCGGCGAGAGGATCATATCATAGGCCCGCCAGAGCGTGCTCGGCGGCTCGACCGAGCGGCGGCGCTCCTCCGGCTCGCGGCCAACCTCGATATAGGCGTAATACTGGCAAAGCGGCAGGATCGACGTCTTGAGGAGCGATACCGTCTTTTCGTTGTCGATCGGCAGATTGTCGCCATCCGAAGCCTGTGCGGCGTAGATGTTCCAGACGCCCGGCGGGAAACGGTCGTGGACGACCCTGATCATTTCTTCGAGCGCGGTCGACACCACGGTGCCGCCCGTCTCGCGGGCGTGGAAGAACGTGTCCTCGTCAACCTCTTTCGCCTCGTGGGTATGGCGGATGAACACCACCTCCACATAGCGATAACGACGGCTGAGGAACAGGTAGAGAAGGCTGTAGAAGCGCTTCGCAAGATCCTTCAGATGCTCGTCCATGGAGCCGGACACATCCATCAGGCAGAACATGACCGCCTGGGCGACGGGTTTCGGCTCCATCTCGAAACGGCGATAGCGCACATCGACGGGATCGATGAATGGAATCGCGATGGACCGCTTCGCCTGCTTTTTCAACGCTTCGCGGATTTCGAGGATTTTGTCCTCGTTGCCGCCTTCCGCTTCAAGCTGCTTGAGCTGCGCTTCGAGTTCGGCGATCTCTTCTACCTTGGGTCGCCTCAGCGCTATCCGGCGGGCGAGGCTCTTGCGCATCGTCTGCTGGATCGAGAGCGACGCCGGCGGGCCGGATGACCGGTATCCCGCGCGGCGAGGTTGCTCCTTGCCTTCGCCCATGACCTGACGCTTGGCGAGATCGGGAAGTTCCAGGTCTTCAAGGAAGAGGTCGATGAACTCCTCATCCGAAAGCGCGAAGCGAAATTCGTCCTCGCCGCTTCCGTCCGCGCTGGCGCCGCCCTTGCCGCCGCCCGAGGGCGGCCGCTCGATGCTGTCGCCCTCGATATAGGACTTGTTACCCGGCAGAAGGTATTCGCGGCTGCCACCCTTGCTGCTTCGGCGCAGCGAAGGCTCGTGCACACCGTCCACGGGGACGACGATTTCGCCGCCCTTGCCCGTGTCCGTGATCTTGCGGTCCTTCGAGGCTTCCCGCACCGCGTGCCGGACAAGCGCCCGAGCGCGGCGGATGAACCGCTGCCTGTTGCCTATACTCTTGCCGCTCGCATCGCGACGCCGATCAATGATGTACACGTTTCGTAGCCTAGCCCGCCTGTCTAACGCGCATGTACCATTCCACCAGTCTGCGAACCTGACGCTCGGTGTAGCCTCGCGCCACCATCCGCTCGACGAACTCGCTGTGCTTCTTCTCGGTTTCGCCGTCCTTCTTCGAACCGAAGCTGATCACAGGAAGCAGGTCTTCCACCTGGCTGAACATGCGCCGCTCGATGACTTCCCGAATCTTCTCGTAGCTCGTCCAACTCGGGTTCTTGCCACCGCGCTGCGCTCGCGCCCTCAGTGTAAACTTGACGACCTCGTTGCGGAAGTCCTTCGGGTTCGCGATGCCGGCCGGCTTCTCGATCTTCGAAAGCTCCTGATTGAGAAGCTCGCGATTCAGGAGCTGCCCGGTGTCGGCGTCCTTGAAATCCTGATCCTCGATCCAGGCATCGGCATAGGCAACGTACCTGTCGAACAGGTTCTGGCCGTAGTCGTGGTAGGATTCGAGATAGGCTTTCTGGATCTCGTTCCCGATGAACTCAGCATAACGGGGACCGAGTTCCGTCTTTATGAACTCGATATACGAGCTTTCGACGTCGTCGGGGTATTGCTCGCGGCGGATGGCCTGTTCCAGCACATACATGAGATGCACCGGATCGGCGCCCACTTCCTGCGTATCGTGGTTGTAGGTGGCCGACAGCGTCTTGAACGCGAAGCGCGTCGAGATGCCGTCCATGCCTTCGTCCACGCCCGCATGATCGCGGTATTCCTGCATGGTGCGCGCCTTCGGATCGACCTCCTTCAGGCTTTCACCGTCATAGACGCGCATCTTCGCGTAAAGGCTCGAATTCTCGTGCGGCTTGAGACGCGACAGCACCGAGAAGCGCGCCAGCATTCCGAGCGTACCGGGCGCGCATGGCGCATTTGCCAGTTCCGACGACCGGATGAGCTTGTCGTAGATCTTTTCTTCCTCCTGGACACGCAGGCAGTACGGAACCTTGATCACGTAGATACGGTCGATGAAGGCCTCGTTCGTCTTGTTGTTCTTGAAGCTGCGCCACTCGGCTTCGTTCGAGTGCGCCATGATGATGCCGTTGAACGGGATCGAGCCGATGTTTTCGGAGCCGACGTAATTGCCGTCCTGCGTCGCCGTCAGGAGCGGATGCAGCATCTTGATCGGCGCCTTGAACATTTCGACGAATTCGAGCACGCCCTGGTTCGCGCGGTTCAGACCGCCGGAATAGGAATAGGCATCCGGATCGTTCTGGGCGAGCAGTTCGAGGCGGCGGATGTCCACCTTGCCTACGAGAGAGGAAACGTCCTGATTGTTTTCGTCGCCCGGCTCGGTTTTCGCGATGGCGATCTGGCGCAGCCTCGATGGCGTGATCTTTGCGACCTTGAACCTGGTGATGTCGCCGCCGAATTCGTCGAGCCGCTTCAGGCACCATGGGCTCATGAGGCCGGTGAGGCGGCGCTTCGG
Source organism: Rhodomicrobium sp. (assembly GCF_047605405.1). NCBI lineage: Bacteria > Pseudomonadati > Pseudomonadota > Alphaproteobacteria > Hyphomicrobiales > Hyphomicrobiaceae > Rhodomicrobium > Rhodomicrobium sp. The sequence continues at coordinate 26,328 of NZ_JASGFR010000040.1, forward strand.
AATGCCATATTCCGCCTCGATGCGGTCGCCCATCGTTTCGCGGTCGAACAGGCAGAGCGGGCTTTCGAAGATCGGGGACAATTCGTCGCCGGCCTTCAGGACGTAGATCGGCTTCTGCTCCATCAGCGCCTTGATGCGCTCGGAGAGCGAAGACTTGCCGCCGCCGACCGGCCCGAGCAGATAGAGGATCTGCTTGCGCTCCTCAAGGCCCTGGGCACCCTGACGGAAAAAGGCGACGATCCGCTCGATCGTCTCTTCCATGCCGTAGAACTCGGCGAAAGCCGGATAAACCCGGATGGTCCGGTTCATGAATATGCGGCCGAGACGGGAATCCTTCGAAGTGTCCACCATCTCCGGCTCGCCGATGGCGGCGAGCAGCCTCTCATGCGGAGAGGCGTACATGAGCGGATCCGTCTTGCACCCCTTGAGATACTCCGCCAGACTCATAACGGTTTCGCGTCTTGCCTCGAAACCGCGCGCATAGGTGTCAAACAAATCAGTCGACATCGCGACCCCGCTGATCTTCGTTGGAGATAAGTCTTGGAGTGAGCGTGAGGAACCCCATGCCCCTTCTCTCTGCCCCAAGAGGGCCAGGGTAAATGGACCCGGCAAGGCTGCTCGGCGGACACTTCATCGCCACGAGCTCGGTCGAGAGTGCCCAGATTTTATGTCGGACGTGAGATTGCCAATGGAAGGGGGTCCAGCCGCATGGAGAAAAATTAAACGTCTGATTTGGAGATTGATCCAATGCTGAACCCGTTGCCCAATCCGGAACTGATGATGTCCCCTATGCAAACAGGATGCCGAAACCCGCGCATCCCCGCCCGACGCTTAAATAATAAGCATCGGCAGGGCGATTGAAAAGCACTACCTTCGGGAGAGATGGAATAAGGCACGCACGCCGGGTCAAAACCAACACTGTGGTTAAGGCATGCTGGCACTGCGAAACCTAAGCGCAGCAGAAATGGAATAAAAAAAGAGCGCGGTTTCCCGCGCTCTCAAAAAATACTGGTCTTTAAGCGACCTGCAGATTACCCGCCGAGGTCTTGCCGGTGCGGCGGTCCGTCTGGATTTCAAAAGAAACCTTCTGGCCCTCGACGAGGCCGCGGAGACCGGCGCGCTCCAGAGCGCTGACGTGCACGAAAACGTCCTTGCCGCCGTCATCGGGCTGAATGAAGCCATAGCCCTTTTGGCTGTTGTACCATTTCACGACGCCCACGTTGCTCATGGGTATGTCCTTTCGCTAGATAGAAATCTGCCACGCAGCCGAGCCACGCGACGGGTAGTCGATGGGTGGAGAGGTAGGAACACGTGGCCTAGCGCGAAAGGCAAGGCGAAACGGCCCAAATCGTCCGGCCAAATCGATACGGCGAATATAGGAAAACACACGGCCGGAAGCAACCGCTATCGCGCGCTTTTTCCGGCGTGTCCTCAAATAATTACAATTGACATTGATAAATATCGCTCCACAACAACGAAAAGAACAGTCACGAAAATGTAATAATTCTCAATCCAGGTTGTAGTCCATCAAAATTACCTTGGCGAAATTTTTCCAGCGTTTGGATCGCCGTTAGACGCCTCTGCCCGAAAGAGGCTTCATTAAGATGCGAATGCCTCAAAATGAGGCGTTGCGAACATGCGTGAACTGCCACCCTACGTATCGTTTCGGCGATAAAGTCCAGTTCCTGCCAGCGCCGGAAATCCGCCCGAACTTCTTCATCAAATTTTCGTGGTTTTGCCATCTTTCAAGGCGCCTTTGAACTCCTATCTGACACCTGAATCGCCTCTCAAACCAGGGAGGCGGCGCGAAGCGACGGAAGGGGTTCCGCAGGGGGAGCCCTTCTAGACGACCGCTTCGCACCAAAACCGGAGGCACTCTCGATGACACCCGAAGAACAGCGTCTTCTTGGCGAACTTGCCCAGCGCGTCCGCAGCGTTCCCGCGCAACAGAAAGACCACGAGGCGGAAGAGTTCCTGCGCCGTCTGGTTCAGGAGCGCCCGGACACAGTCTATATCCTCGCTCAGACCGTCATCATGCAGGAATTTGCGCTGAAGAACGCGGAAGCGCAGATGCAGGATTTGCAGCGCCAGGTGGCTGAGGCATCCGCGCCGCGCCAGTCCGGCGGTTTCCTGGGCGGCCTTTTCGGCGGTGGCGCGCAGCCGCAGCCGCAGCCCTCGCGCAACCCGTGGGGCGCTCCCCCGCAGCAGGGCTACGGCCAGCAGCCCTATGGCTATCAGGGCGGCCCGGCGGTTCAGCCGCAGCAGCAGGGCGGCTTCCTTCGCAGCGCCGCCACGACGGCAGTCGGCGTAGCGGGCGGCGCGTTGCTTTTTTCGGGCATCAGCTCGATGTTCGGCCATGACAGCGCGGTCACGCAGGCAGCGGCCGCAGCCAATCCCGAAGCGGCAGCGGGCGCCGGCGAGAGCTTCCCGCAGTCCGACTATGCCGACAACAGCGGCGGTGGCGACGACAGCTGGGGCTTCGGCGACGACGGCGGCGACTTCGCCTGATCCGTCGCTTTTTCAACGGTCACCTGCGGCGCGGCGTCCTTTTCGGGCGCCGCGTTTTTATAGGCTGCCCGTCATTGTTCCTCGCCGCGCCACGAGGCGATTTCCTCGATCTTTTTCGCCAGCGCGAAATCCTTTTCCGTGACGCCACCCGCGTCATGCGTCTGCAGACGAAGCTCAAGCGAGCCATAGGTCAGCAGCAAGTCGGGATGATGCTGCGCGGCCTCGGCTAGCCAGCCGATGGCGTTGGCGAGTGCCAGGGTGGAGCCCCACTTTTTCGTCACGTATACGCGCCGGATATAATCATGCGCGTAGGTCCAGCCGGGCAGTTCCGTCTCAAGCCGCGCCGCGATTTCCATTTGGGAATAGGTCTTGGACATTGTCATGGCCTCATCAGTAGGGGCAACCAGCTTCGATCCGTTGGTGACGATCCAGGATGTATCTCTCGTCGGTTTGATCTAAACACCGGTCTATGAAGTCGTTGACATGCAAAAGCTGATAACCGAGAAGCGCAACTGCGCCCATGAGGACAATTCCTGTCACCAACAAGACAAAGCGGGCGACGCGCATTGTATTTCGAAATCCGGCGTTTTGCATTTTCTTGTCCTACCCGATCATGCGTTTGGCGATGCTGCGATACTCTTCGCCGCACCCTGCTTGGGTGCGTCCTGTCCCGGTGCTAGCCTGACAAATGTCCGGTTCAGCCGGATTAGACCACCTGTTAGAGACAGGCGGGATGCCCAAAACGGCCATAGCCTCGGGCACTTAGAAGCTCTGCGAGAGCACGGCCTCCCCATGCGGAGGCCGTTTCGTTTGAATGATATCTCACCCCGGCTGCACCTTGTATCTCGACGCCGTTTTGATCGGCGCGGCTCCTGTTTCCCCTGCGGCCATCGCAACGTTTTGAAGCGGGCCTGCCACCACATATTGTCGCCTGCCGCAAGTTGGGTCTATAAGCGCGCATCACAACGCCCCTTCCAAGGAGAAAACAGGTGGTTCGCGGAGAGGCTCCAAGCCCCCGGTCCGGCGTGCTCGCCATCGATCCGTATGTTCCGGGTCGGTCGAAGCTCGCGGGCGCAGGTCCGGTCATCAAGCTGTCGTCGAATGAAACGCCGCTCGGCCCTTCGCCGCATGCGGTCGAAGCTTACCGCGCCGCAGCGAGCCATCTCGACCGCTATCCCGACGGCGCATGCACGGCGCTGCGCGAGGCCATCGGCGCTTCCTACGGGCTGAACCCGGCGCAGATCGTCTGCGGCAATGGCTCGGACGAGCTGTTCCACATTCTGGCGCAGGCCTATCTCGGCCCCGGCGACGAAGCGATCTACACCGAACACGGCTTTCTCGTGTACCGAATCGCGATTCTCGCGGCGGGTGCGCAGCCGGTCGTCGCGCCTGAAGAAAACCTTACCGCGAGCGTCGATTCGATCCTCGAACGCGTGACGTCCCGCACGAAAGCCGTTTTCATCGCGAACCCGAACAACCCGACCGGCACTTATCTGCCGCATCAGGAGATCCGCCGCCTGCGCGCCGCTTTGCCGGAAAGCGTGCTGCTCGTGCTCGACGGAGCGTATGCCGAATATGTGAACCGCAACGATTACGAAGCGGGCATCGAGATGGTGGCGACCACGTCGAACACCATCATGACGCGAACGTTCTCGAAGATATTCGGTCTTGCGTCCGCTCGCGTCGGCTGGGCCTATGCGCCCGCCGCTATCGTGGATGCGTCGAACCGCATCCGCAGCCCGTTCAACCTCGCGCAGCCCTCGATGGAAGCGGCCATCGCCGCGCTCGCCGACAAGGCCCACCTCGAAGCCGCCAAGGCGCATAACGAAACCTGGCGCGATATCGTCACGCTTCAGTTTCGCAAGATGGGTTTCGACGTGCGCGCCAGCGCGGGCAATTTCGTGCTCATCCCGTTCGGCTCCGAGCCGGGGCGCACCGCGCAGGACGCCGATGCGTTCCTGAACGAGCGGCGCATCATCCTGCGTCAGGTCGGCGCTTACGGGCTTCCGCATGCCTTGCGCATGACAATCGGGCTGGAGGAAGAGAACCTCGCGGTGCTCGCCGCGCTGCATGAGTTCACCGAACGATGACGGACGCGCCCATGTTCGAGCGTGTCGCGCTGATCGGCGTGGGCCTCATCGGCTCATCGCTGAGCCATGCGATGCGCCGCGCCAGTCTCGCGCGCACGATCGCGGCTTCCGCCCGTACCGAAGCCACGCGCGAGACCGTGAAGCGCCTGCGCCTCGCGGACGACGTCTTCGCGCATGCGGCCGACGCGGTGAAGGGCGCGGATCTCGTGATCCTCTGCACGCCGGTCGGCACGTTCGAGGCGCTTGCGCAGGAAATCGCCCCCCATCTGAAGCACGGCGCCATCCTCACCGACGCGGGCTCCGTCAAGCAGGCGGTGGTGGACGCGGTCGCCCCGCATCTGCCGCCGCATGTGCATTTCATCCCCGGCCATCCCATCGCGGGCACCGAGTTTTCCGGCCCGGAATCGGGTTTCGCCGAGCTGTTCGACGGACGCTGGACCATTCTCACGCCGCTGCCGGACGCCGACGAAACCGCCATTGCGAAGCTCAAGGCGTTCTGGGAGGCGTGCGGCGCGCTTGTCGAACTCATGGAGCCGAAGCATCACGACCTCGTGCTCGCCATCACCTCGCACCTTCCGCATCTGATCGCCTACAATATCGTGGGCACGGTGGCGGACCTCGAAGAAGAGAAAAAGAGCGAAGTCATCAAGTTTTCGGCGTCCGGCTTCCGCGACTTTACCCGCATCGCGGCATCGGACCCCACGATGTGGCGCGACATCTTCATGAACAACAAGGAAGCCGTGCTCGAAATTCTCGGCCGCTTCACGGAAGATCTTGCGGCCATGCAGCGCCACATCCGCTGGGGCGAGGGCGACGAACTGTTCGAGAAGTTCACGCGGACCCGCGCCATCCGCCGCAGCATCATCGACGCAGGGCAGGAAAGCCCCGCTCCGAACTTCGGCCGCACGCCCCCGGCGAAGAA
>NZ_JASGFR010000041.1:0-31299 GCF_047605405.1 Rhodomicrobium sp.
ACGGCATTAGCCTGACGTATACGTCAACCGCCTCTTGTTAATGATAACCGGATGCGCTACCTTTCGGGCGGAAACGGACAAGGAGCGCATGATGGATCTCAACGAAGTGGCCGACGCCCTGGTAAAGCGCGTGGGAAGCAAGTCTCCCCTCGGCGGCAGCGTGAAGTTCGACCTCGGCAGCGCCGGGAACCTCTACATCGACGGCACGGGCGCGGGCAACACCGTGACGGTGAACAACGCCGATCCGGCGAAGTGCACCATCAGCATGAGCGCGGGCGACTTCTCCGACCTCATCCACGGCCGCCTTCAGCCGACATCCGCCTTCATGCAGGGCAAGATGCGGGTCGATGGCGACATGGGTCTTGCCATGCGGCTCGGGCAGATCGTCTAGAGCAAATTTCGTTCGACTTACCCGCGTTCGGGTGCATCTCGAACGCGGATCGAACGGGCGACCAGAAAGCCGGGATGCATTGACCGCAGTACGCCAGCGAGCCAAGGCCGAGACGTCCGAGTCCGAAAAGCTCTACGGCATCGCCGAGCTTGCATCGGAACTCGGGATCACCGCGCGCGCCATTCGTTTCTATGAAGCGAAGGAACTGCTCGCCCCCGTGCGCGCGAACGGCGGCCGCGTCTACACGAGGCGCGATCGCGCCCGGCTGAAGCTCATCCTGCGCGCGAAATCCATCGGTTTCTCGCTCGCGGAAGTGCAGCAGTTTCTGGAACTCTACGGAAGCCGCGGCGAGGGGCGTCCGCAGCAGGTGTCGTTCCTCGCCGAACGCTCGGCCGCGATGATCGCGGAACTGGAGCAAAAGCAGGCGGATATCGTCAAGACGCTCGAAGAGCTTCGCGATATTCACGCGCAGTGTTTGCAGTATCTGGCCGAAGAGGGCTCGTCCCCCTGCAAGGCCGAGCGCGAAGGCGAAGCGGGCGCTTCGCAGGTAAAGAGCCGCCGCACCGCCGGGTGACGGGGGCGAGACAACGAAATCATAAAGAATGTCGCGAGGCTGCGCGAATGCGCCCGCGCGCGCATATAATCAGGGAGGATGAACCATGGTCGATGCCTATGTTTTCGACGCCGTGCGCACCCCGCGCGGCAAGGGCAAGAAAGACGGCGCGCTGCATGAGGTGACGCCCGTCCAGCTCGCCGCGCAGATGCTCGACGCGGTCAAGGATCGCAATCCCGGCCTCGATACGAGGGACGTGGAAGACGTGATCCTCGGCTGCGTGTCCCCGGTGGGCGAGCAGGGCGCGGATATCGCGCGCGCGGCCTCGCTCGTCTCGGGCTTCGACGAAAGCGTTCCGGGCGTGCAGGTGAACCGCTTCTGCGCGTCCGGCCTCGAAGCGATCAACATGGCGGCGGCAAAGGTCATGTCCGGCCAGTCGCCTTTCATCATCGGCGGCGGCGTGGAAAGCATGAGCCGCGTGCCCATGGCATCCGATGGCGGCGCGTGGCCCATCGACCCGGCTGTCGCCTTCTCGACCTACTTCGTGCCGCAGGGCATCAGCGCCGACCTCATCGCGACCAAGTGGGGCTACAGCCGCGACGACGTCGACGCCTATTCGGTCGAGAGCCACAAGCGCGCGGCGCAGTCGTGGGCGGAAGGCCGGTTCGCGAAATCGGTCGTGCCGGTGAAGGACATTCTTGGCATCACGCTTCTCGACAAGGACGAGATGATCCGTCCCGATGCGTCCATGCAGTCGCTGGGCAGCCTGAAACCGTCCTTTGCCGACATGGGCAAGACCTACGGCTTCGACGGCGTGGCGCTTCAGAAATACCCGGAAATCGAGCGCATCGACCACGTGCATACGCCGGGCAACTCGTCCGGCATCGTGGACGGCGCTGCCGTCGCGCTCATCGGCTCGAAAGAGGCGGGCGAGAAGGCCGGCATCAGGCCCCGCGCGCGCATCAAGAGTTTCGCGTCCATCGGCTCGGAGCCGACCATCATGCTGACGGGGCCGAGCTACGCGGCAGAGCGCGCGCTGAAGAAGGCCGGCATGACGAAGGACGACATCGACCTGTGGGAGCTGAACGAAGCCTTCGCGTCGGTGGTGCTCCGCTTCCGCGACGTGCTCGGCATCGCCGACGACAAGCTCAACGTGAACGGCGGGGCCATCGCGATGGGCCATCCGCTGGGCGCAACGGGCGCGATGGTGCTCGGCACGCTCGTCGACGAGATGGAGCGGCGCGGCGCGGCCACGGGCCTTGTGACGCTGTGCATCGGCGCCGGCATGGGCACAGCCACCATCCTCGAACTCGTCTGAACCATCGCTTGGCCGGAACTCCGGCCGGTGTTCATCAATCGCCCCGCTGGCGCCCGTAGACGGCAGCCTCGGGAAGAAAAGAGGAAACGGACATGAGCAGCATCTCCTATCAAGTCGACGCGGACGGCATCGCCACGCTCACCATCGACCAGCCGGGCAAGTCGATGAACGTCATCAGCCCGGAATTCACCGAGGAACTGAGCGAGGCCATCGAGCGCGCCGCCGCCGACGCGAGCGTGAAGGGCATCGTCATCACTTCGGCCAAGTCGAGCTTCGTCGCGGGCGCCGACCTCATCGGCATGTCGGGCATGATCGAGCATGCGCGCAAGGTTCCGCCCGCCGAGGCTCTGAAGGTGTCGTCGCGTCTCACCGAAGTGTTGCGCCGCCTCGAAACCATCGGCAAGCCGGTCGCGACCGCGATCAACGGCACGGCGCTTGGCGGCGGCTTCGAGATCGCGCTCGCCACGCATTACCGCGTCGCCGCCGACGACGAGTCGATCAAGATCGGCCAGCCCGAGGTGCAGGTCGGCCTGCTTCCGGGCGCTGGCGGCACACAGCGCATTCCGCGCCTTATCGGCATCATGGCGTCGGCGCCGCTGTTGCTTGAGGGCAAGCATCTGAGCCCCACGCAGGCGAAGTCGTCCGGCCTCATCCACGATGTCGTGCCCGCCGGCGAACTGCTGGCGAAGGCGAAGGCGTGGCTTCTGTCTCCGCAAGCGAAATCGGTGCAGCCGTGGGACGAGCGCGGCTTCAAGGTTCCGGGTGGCGCAGGCGGCATGCATCCAGCCGCGGCGCAGCTCTTCATGGCGGCCAACGCCATGACCCGCGACAAGACCTTCGGCAATTATCCGGCCGCGCGGGCGATACTTTCGGCGGTGTATGAAGGCACCCAGGTGCCGATCGACCTCGGCCTCAGGATCGAGGCGAAATATTTCCTCTCGCTGCTGCGCGGCCCGGTCGCGCCCGCGATGATCCGCACGCTGTTCGTGAACAAGGGGCGCGCCGACAAGCTCGTGCGCCGTCCGCAGGGCGTGCCGAAGGCGAAGTTCAGGAAGATAGGCATGCTGGGTGCAGGGATGATGGGCGCGGCCATCGCCTATGTCGCGGCCTCGAACGGCATTGAAGTGGTTCTGCTCGACCGCGACGTGGACGCGGCGGAGCGCGGCAAGGGCTATGCCCGCAAGCTTGTCGAGAAGGCGGTTTCGCGCCGCAAGACGACCGAAGCGGACGGGCAGGCGCTGCTTGCCCGCATTCACACGACCGCCGATTACGCCGACCTCGCCGATGTCGATTACATCATCGAAGCGGTGTTCGAGGATCGCGCCATCAAGGCCGACGTGACGAAAAAGGTGGAGGCGGTGATACGGCCCGACGTGATCTTCGGTTCGAACACGTCCACCATTCCGATCACGAGCCTTGCGGAAGCGAGCGAACGGCCCGAGAAGTTCATCGGCATTCACTTCTTTTCGCCCGCCGAGAAGATGCCGCTAGTCGAGATCATTCGCGGCAGGAAGACGAGCGACGAAGCGCTGGCCGTCACGCTCGACTTCGTGCAGGCGATCAGGAAGACGCCCATCGTCGTCAATGACGGGCGGGGCTTCTTCACCTCGCGCTTCTGCATGAATTACATCGGCGAGGGCGAGATCATGCTGACGGAAGGCATCCCGGCGGCGCTGGTCGAGAACGCGGGCAAGCTCGCAGGGATGCCGGTTGGCCCGCTGGCGCTTGCGGATGAAACGGCGATCGATCTCGGTTGGAAGATCCACAAGGCGGCCGAAACCGACCTCGGCGACGCCTACACGCCGAGCGCGGCCATCGGCGTGATGGAAGCCATGTACGTCAAGAATGGGCGCGCGGGCCGCAAGAACGGCAAGGGCTTCTACGACTATCCCGAGGGCGGGCAGAAGACGCTGTGGCCGGGCCTCGCGGAGCTGTTCCCGGTGAAGCCGGAAAGCGAGTGGCCGAGCATCGACGACCTGAAGAAGCGGCTTCTCTTCGCGCAGGCGCTCGACGCAGTGCGGACCATGGAAGAGGGCGTGCTCACCGATCCGGAAGACGGCGACGTGGGCGGCATCTTCGGCCTCGGTTTCGCGCCTTATACCGGCGGTCCGCTTTCCATGCTCGACACCATCGGCATTCCGAACGTCGTGAAGGAATGCGAGCGGCTCGCCGCGAAATATGGCGAGCGGTTCTCGCCGCCGAAGCTCCTGCGCGACATGGCGGCGGAGAACAGGACGTTCTACCCGGCGGCAAAGGCTGCTGCTTAGGGCATGATCCGCAGAACCGGCTGCCGGTTTTGCGATGGGATCATGCTCAGTCGAAGTTCGGAGAGGGCTTCCGGGCTGCCGAAGGCTGCTGCTTAAGGAGCACTTGCCGCATCGAGCGGCGACATATCAGAATGGCGGGCGCATATGCGCCCGCTGCGAATTCGATGGAGGACGCCTCCATGTCAGATGATACGCCGTCAACATCTTTGCCCGACAAGGGCAAAGCGCCTCTCGACGGCATTCGCGTGCTTGAGTTTGCCGGTATCGGCCCCGCGCCTTATGCGGGGATGCTGCTCGCGGACCTCGGCGCGGATGTGCTGCGCATCGACCGGCCCGAACGCGCGAGGCTGTTCCCGGTGATGAACGCGCCCATCGAGCGGGGCAGGCGCTCGCTCATCCTCGATCTGAAAGAGCCCGCCGCAGTCGAGACGGTCTTGCGCATCATCGAGAAGGCCGATGTCCTCATCGAGGGCTTCCGCCCCGGTGTGATGGAACGGCTTGGGCTCGGACCGGCCGTAGCGCTCGGGCGTAGCCCGCGCCTCATCTACGGGCGCATGACGGGCTTCGGCCAGGATGGGCCGCTTGCCCTCTCGGCGGGCCACGACCTCACCTATCTCGCGCTGACGGGGCTTCTCCATGCGATGGGCCCCGGCTGGCGGCAGCCCGTCGTGCCGCTGAACGTCGCGGGCGACATGGGCGGCGGCGGCGCGTTCCTCGTCATCGGCGTGCTCGCCGCGCTCATCGAACGCGAGCGTTCGGGCAAGGGGCAGGTGATAGACGCTGCGATCCTCGACGGCGCGGTGTCGCAACTCGCCATCATTCTGGGGCTGCGCGCGGGCGGCCTCTGGGACCGGCCGCGCGGCGAAAATTTCCTCGACGGCGGCGCGCCCTTCTACCGGACCTACAGATGCGCGGACGGCAAGTTCGTGGCCGTCGCCGCGCTCGAACCGAAGTTCTTCGCCGCGCTCATCAAGGGGCTGGGCCTCGACCCATGGGAACACTTGCCCGCGCAACTCGACCGCGCGCAATGGCCGATCCTGCACGCCGAGTTCGAGGGCATCTTTGCGAAGAAGCCGCGCGACGAATGGGCGGCGCTGTTCGACGGCGCGGATGCCTGCGTCGTGCCCGTGCTCGATTTCGACGAGGCGGCGGCGCATCCGCACAACATCGCGCGCGCAACCTTCATGGAGGTCGACGGCGCGCTGCATCCGCCGCCCGCGCCGCGCTTCTCGCGCTCGGAGCTGAGGGCACTTGCCGCCGTCGCGCCGGGCGAAGGCGGCGAGGCCGCGCTCAAGGATTGGGGCGTATCGAGGTAGCTCGCGCGCTCGCCGGTTGCGCTTGGAGCGGGTCCGGGAAAGCGTGAAGCGGTTTTCCGGCAGGACGCCGGCGGGCCGCCATCGCCTATTCCGTCGCGGAGGCGGGGTCTTTCACGAACTGCTTTGTCCGCTCCGTCATCGGATAGGCGAGCGTCACGTTTCTCGGCGGGATCGGGCTTTCGAACCACTTCGCGTAAAGCCTTTCGTATGTGCCCGACTTCACCGCGTCGAGGATGGCGGCGTCGGCCAGATCCTTCAGCGGTTCGTCCTTCGGCAAAATGAGGGCGTATTGCGCGCCCGGCCGACCGCTGCCGAGGAGCAGGAAGCTGTCCGGCGACTTCGCGCCCGCCTTCAGGTTGAGGAGCACCGCGTCGTCGTCGAAATAGGCGGCTGCTGCGCCCGTCTCCACCAGCTTGAACGCCTCGGCGGGCGTCTTCGCATACACGACGGAGATGCCGAGATAGCGCTCAACGCTCTGCCCGAGAACGTAGGGCAGGGCGGGCGAACCTTGCAGGAGTGCTACGGTCTTGCCCTTCAGGTCGTCGATGGCGGTCGGGGTCTTGAAGTCGGCGCGGCGGCGGCGAAAGCCTTCGGCCTCGGGGCGCAGCTTCGACGGCACGAGGAAGCGCAGTTCGGAAACGTACACCGGCGCGGAAAGATCTGCCGCATCGCCAAGGGGTGCCGTGTCGGGTGTTGCTGCGCAATCGATGTCGATGTCGCCTTTCGAGACGGCCGCGGCGCTGTCGGCGTCGGCGGTCGTGCGCCAGACGATGTTCAACTCGGGACGCGCCAGCTTTTCCTTCACCTTGTCGGCGACGAGGCCGCAAAAATCGACCGCGAAACCGGCGGGAGTCCGGTCTGCCGCGTATGAAAAAGGCGCGGCTGCCTCGCGGTAGCCAAGCGTGATAACTCCCGTCGATCTGATCTTGTCCAGCACACGGCCTTCGGTGGCGCTGAGGGCGAGCGTTCCGGACTTGTCGGGATTGGAAGGTGATGTCTCGCCCAATTCGGGTTTGACGGCGACGGAGTCGGATTTTTCTGCAACAGCCGGGGGAGTTGCCGGAGGTGCTTCTGCCGCCTCCGCATTTACGGCCGGTCCGGCGACACAGACCACAACAAGCGCGGCAAAGAACAGGCGAGGTTTCGTCATGGTTGTGTCCTCCCGAAGACGCCGGACTATTCTTGTCTTGAGCACCGCGAGATTGACAGGAAAGGGCAAATATTGCGTTTCCCGCGCCACCGTTCACTCTCGCCGAGAAGGAGAATGATGGCGGGCGCGCCGCGTTGCGCCTCTCTTTGCCTCGATCGCGATTGGCCCGCCTTGGGCATCTTGGCCCGCTGACTTTCGGGTAATCAGCAAGGCTATCGCTTGCGAACACCAGATTTTGCGAATTATCAAGCCGGGGCTGGGCTATTTGAGATTTATCAAGGCGGCTTTGCGGTGAAACGGGAGAGTTTAAATTCCGGGAATATACGAAACAAACCGTGCGTACAGCGACCGCGTTTGAAATCACATCTCGTTCGCCTGGCGCCAGACGCCATTTTTATGCGAGCGTGGCCAATGAAAGCGTAGCAAGTCCAGATTTATACACGTCAGAATAGGCTGTTGTATGGATGCCACTTCTGCGCGGATAGTGACGAATACTCGAAATCGCGCAATTGACTTATATTCCCCGAAGGTTCTTTGCTGAGGCTATGTCGGCGAGCAGCCGACTCTCAAAAAATGGGTACGGGGGTTAATAAATGAAACGTATTGCTTACGCCGCGGTTGCGGGCGTGATGGCGATGGGTGGCGCCAATGCCGCCGATCTTTACGGCGCGGGCGGCGGCTACAAGGACGCGCCGGTGGTTGTCGAATCCTGGACGAACCCGGGCGACATCTTCGTGCGCGCGCGCGGCCTCGCCGTGATCCCGGATGGTGATACCAGCAAGTGGAATATTGCTTCGTTCAATCCGGGCGTTTCGATCTCGACATCCGGTATTCCGGAACTCGATATCACCTACTTCTTTACGAAAAACATCGCCGTGGAAGTCATTGCGGGCGTGACGCCGCACACGGTCGATTCTGCGAAAGGTATCTCGGGTCTTGGAAAGATCGAGGACGTCTGGCTTCTGCCTCCCACGATCACGCTGCAATACCACTTCGACACCGGGACGGCGTTCAAGCCGTATATCGGCGCTGGTGTCAATTACACGTTCTTCTTCAATGACGAGTCCGGCGCGAATTATCGCGGCTTCAAGCTCGACAATACTTGGGGTGCCGCGCTTCAGGCTGGCTTCGACTATAAGCTTGCCGGAAACTGGTTCCTGAACTTCGATTTCAAGTATCTCTTCCTCGACACTGACTTCAAGGTCAACGCTTATACCAATGGATTTAATGCAGCGCCGACCCGCGTCACCGGCCACGTCGACATCGATCCGATCATCGTCGGCGCTGGTATCGGCTACAAGTTCGGCAGCTCTTACGTTCCGCTGAAGTAGTTGCATCCCATCTTGGGGGCCTGGGGAAAAGCGCGGTAAACTCCGCGCTTTTTCTTTTCGTGGGTCCGATACCCGTGCCGCACGCCTGTGGCCGGTCTCGCTGTCGTGAAATGTTCGAATTTACCGCACGGCGTCGCAGCAGCCAAGTGACAGCCTCGCGTGGCGAATATTGCTCCCGCGGGACGGGGAAAGAACCTCTTTTTTGCGAGATAAGCCGGGGATGAAGACGGACGCGCCGTCTGCTGCGGAGGGCGCTCGCGCCGCTCCCCTCTGCAAGTTTCCGCGAGGAACGCTCGCCCTTCGCAGCTTCCGTCAAATCACGTAGGTGAAGGATTCGTAGGTGCCAAGCGCGAGATGCTGATCCATGCTCTGCGCCGGATTGGTCGAGCCCGCGCCTTCGATGATGCGCGCGGGAACGCCGACCGCTGTGCAGCGCGGCGGCACGCTCTGCGTTACGAATGAGCCCGACGCGATCTTCGAGAACGCCCCGATTTCGATGTCGCCAAGGATGATCGCGCCCGCGCCGATCAGCACGCCCGTGCGCACCGTGGGATGCCGGTCGGTCTTTTGGATGCCGGTGCCCCCCAGAGTGACGCCATGGAGAACGGACACGTCTTCCTCGATCACCACCGTTTCGCCCGCGACAAATCCGGTCGCGTGGTCGAGGAAAAAGCCGCGCCCGATGACCGCCCCCGGGTGGATATCGGTCTGGAAGACCTCCGACGAGCGGCTTTGCAGGTAGCGGGCGAAATCGGGCTTCCCGTTCTCCCACATCCAATGCGCGAAGCGATGGGTCTGGATTGCCGCGTAGCCCTTGAAGAAAAGGAACGGCTCCAGGAGACGACCGGAGGCGGGGTCGCGTTCGACCACGGCCTTGAGGTCCGCGCGTCCCGCCGCGCCGATGGTCGGGTCCGCGGCCGCTGCCGAGCGGAACTGCGCGCGAAGCGTATGACTAGCGAGGGAATTATGGCCGATCCGGGCGATCAGCGTTTCGATGAGGGCGCTTTCGAAGCTGGCGGCGCCGAGAATGCTGTCGAAGAGGGCGGCCAACGCTGCCTCTCCATTGCGAGCCTGCTCGGCTTCGGCCTGAAGTACGGTCCATACGGCGTCGTCCGCGGGCAGCGAACCGCCAGTTCGAAGACTGGGCGATGCGTTTTCGTCGATTGGAGCGTTCACGAGGCACCTGATCTGTTCTGCGCGAAGGCGATTATAGCCTGCGCGGCTGTGTCTGAAAATATTTTTTACAAAATGTCCGATCACGGTGTGGCTATGGACATAAATTCTATAAATCGCGACATAAACGAAAAAAATAACCCCAATCAAAAATTGTGCGCAAAAAATTAAAGCCGCCTTGGCGCGCCGAATTGGAAAATGCGTCGACTGCCCGTCCAAGATGGCGACGGCAATTCCACCTCTTTGGAGGAAACGGCATCCGCTATGGGCTTTGGTTTTGCTCGCCCGTGGCGACAGAGTTAACGTTCTTAGGCGGAATTAAGAACGAGAGAAAACGGAGAACGACCATGAACCCGATGACAATGCCCAACACGATGATGCCGAACACCATGATGCCCAACACGATGACGCCGATGGGCGGGATGATGCCGATGATGAACGGTATGCCGATGGGCGGCATGATGCCGATGATGGGTGGTATGCCGATGGGCGGCATGATGCCGATGATGGGCGGAATGCCGATGGGTGGCATGATGATGCCGATGATGATGTGCAAGATGAACTGCACCATGACCGCGGACGGGATGACCTGCGAAATCACGGCGATGGACCCGGCGATGAAGGACATGATGATGCAGTGCTGCAAGCAGATGTGCACCATGATGGGTAACGGTATGCCGATGATGATGATGTGCGGTGGTATGGCGATGTGCTGTATGGCCTAGCTGGAACAGCCAAGATACAGCCGAA
This sequence comes from Rhodomicrobium sp., assembly GCF_047605405.1. Taxonomy (NCBI): domain Bacteria; kingdom Pseudomonadati; phylum Pseudomonadota; class Alphaproteobacteria; order Hyphomicrobiales; family Hyphomicrobiaceae; genus Rhodomicrobium; species Rhodomicrobium sp. The sequence continues at coordinate 10,250 of NZ_JASGFR010000041.1, forward strand.
GTTGCAAGTTGAGTGAGAGAGATGATGGAACGCCCGATGGCGTTTCGGCACGGTAAATCTGGGTGTACCTGTATCGCCAGGGATTTACACTGATACGCGCCGCCCCGCAGCCAGAGCTTCGAGGCGGCGCGATCCGTTTCAGGAATGCCCGTTTGGCGCGGCAGGCGTTTTTTGAAGATAGCTTACGACGAGATAGAGCACCGCTTCGTAGTCGTCAGCGTTACGATAGGAGTGGGGGGCGTCCGCCTCGAAGAAAATAGAGTCGCCTCGCGCGAGCAGGAAAGGCGACGAATCCCCGACCGTCACTTCCACCGTGCCGGAAACGACGACGAGATTTTCGCGTGTGCCGGGCGCATGCGGCTCCGACAGGTGCAGATGCGCGGGCGAAAGCCGCAGTTCGTAGAACTCCGGGCAGTCGCCTGCCTTCGGGAACAGGGCGCGCGACTGAAGGCCACCCCTGTCCGACACGATGACGGGTGTGTCGTCCTTGCGCAGGACATGCGTTCCATCCTCGTCCCGGCTGCCGAGAAGTTTTGCGAAGGGCACGTCGAGCGCCGTGGCGATTTTCCAGAGAACGCCGAGCGTCGGCATGCTCTTGCCGGTTTCGATCTGCCCGAGCATGCCCCGGCTGACACCGCATTGTTTTGAAAAACGTTCGAGCGAAAAGCCGCGCTGAGTGCGCAGGCGGCGCAAGTTCCGGCCGAGGCCACTCAGCAGATAGTCCGGCGGCTCAAGCCCGCCGTGATCGGCGACGCGCTGCGTTTGTTCACCGCCTGCGTTCACGTCAATCGTGCCCGGCCTGAGCCGCCACCGATTGCGGCGCGCCGAAACACGCGGGAGCGAAGACCAGGAAAGGCACGTAGACGAATGGAAACCACGCCATTGTCGGCCATGCCGCATTGCCGGCCTGCCGGGCGCGCTCCTTCGCTCGCCTGTGCCTGTATTCATCCAGCGAATAGATCTGCGCCGTTTTCTGCACCGCCATCATCCCGCCTGACCGGCGTGACACGCCAGCCTGTTTTTTGCCCATGATCCTTGCGCGCGGCTGTCGTGTCAAAAGGGGGCGAACGATTTTCATTTCCCCAGCGGGCGTGCTAGGGAAATGTCGTTCGCGCTCAAGCTGCCAGCCGGTGAAAGCATGTGCGGAACTCTTTCGCGGCGCGCCATATGCGCCTTTTTTTGTAGTAACGGCGCGGAACGCGGGCTTATCGCTGGACGCATGCAGCCAATGCCGCCGCCAAGATCGGATATCCAGTCATGACCGCCATATCCCATTGCCCGAAGTGCCAGTCCGAGAACGCATATTTCGACGGAAATCTCTTTGTTTGCCCCGATTGCTTCCATGAATGGAGCGAGGCGGCGGCGGCCGAAACGGCGCAAACCGCCGACGCGGCGAGCGTGCGCGATTCGAACGGGACTGTGCTCGCAGACGGCGACGCCGTAACGGTCATCAAGGAACTGAAGGTGAAGGGCGCGTCGGGAGCGATCAAGGTCGGCACGAAGGTGAAGAATATCCGCCTCATTCCCGAAGCGACGGACGGCCACAATATTGCCTGCAAGATCGACGGAATCGGTGCGCTTAACCTGAAGTCGGAGTTCGTGCGCAAGGCTTGACCGGGCCGCGCCCCGACACACGCCCGGATGTTTTCAGCGGAAGTCCAGACGATGTTCTTTCGTCGCATATTCAGGAGGCGTACCACCGAAAGGGGCAGCGCCAAAGCGCTGCCGAATGTCGTGCCGGGAGCGGCCACGGCGCGCCGGGTGGTGGTGCCGGAAGACGCACGCCACATCGAGTTTGCGATGAGCGAACTCGTGAAGGTCGGTCTGCGTCTCGCGCCCGAAGCCATGGCCGACCCCGCTGGCGTGGCTGCAGCCATTGCCGATGAGAATCGCGGAATTTCCTTCGCAGGCGAGCCGGGCCCGGGGCATTGGGCGCTTTTTGCGCTGACGGGCCCTGTGGACGGCCCAAGGCCGTTTGCAAACGCAGTCCATTTCAACGACCATTGCTACGATGTCGCCAAAGCGTCGGATTATGCGGCGATGATTTCGGTCATGATCGCGATGGCGAGCGACAAGTGGCCGGTCAAAAGCGTCGAGGCACAAAACGCATCCGATCCTTACAAGCGGATCGAGCCTGGAAAGCCCGTCTCGATCACGATCCATGCGGACGCCGAGGTTTCTCCCTTCGACCTTGCCCATGGCAAGGATTTCGATTGGTCCGTCATTTTTCGACTGAACGAGCGGCTTCCGGGAGACGTCGAAGAGCGATTTGCGATTTTTCTCGACGGCGACGCGACCCTCGTTTTCCTCTCGCCGGAGAACATCGGGCGGCTTAATGCGCTGACCGGATGGGAATTTTTCTATCTCGATACATAGTTTCGCGCATGAGGGGACGCGCATGACGGCTCCTGTCTCGTTGTCGAGCACGAAGCGACGACGAAGCGCGGCACGTTCATATTTGTAAGAGCAGTGATTAGCGGAAAAACCACGAAAAGCCGTCGAGAAACAACGAGGCTGTCCGGTAAAATGGCGGGAGTGACGGGGCTCGAACCCGCGACCTCCGGCGTGACAGGCCGGCACTCTAACCGACTGAGCTACACCCCCGCTTGGGACTGGCGAAGCGCTTCAGCGCGCCGCCGATGACCCCTACATAACAAGCGTTGCCGCGCATCTCAAGCGCTAGTTTTCGCTTTTTGCGATTTATGTGACAGGGCGGCGAAAGCGTCGCCTCGTCACAAACCGCCTGGCCGAATGGCCTACTTCAGGAAGCCTTCGAACTTCTTCTTGAACTTCGACACGCGGCCGCCGCGATCCAGGATCTGCTGGTTGCCGCCCGTCCAAGCCGGGTGGGTGTTGGGATCGATGTCGAGGTTGAGCTTCCCGCCTTCCTGACCGTAGGTGGAATAAGTTTCGAACGTCTCGCCGTTCGTCATGACGACCGTTATCTTATGGTAGTCGGGATGAATATCCTTTTTCATGGTCTTTCCTCTTGCGCTTCGATGTGCGCCTTGTATTTGTGCGGTTTGGGTTGCTATACAGGACGAAGTGAGATGGTGACAAGTTTAAGCGTCATCGTGCTGGTTTCATTGAGAAAATTCGGTGACACAGGCGCGCGCTACGCAGAAGAGTGTGCAAAGTGACCCTACATACCCTCGCCAATCGCCGCTCGAATCTTGCCTCCCCTGCCAGCGAAAACCGCAAGCCGGGAGAAATTGCCGCACGTCAGCCCCGCTCCCGCGCGAGCCTGAAGCCGCTTCAACTCCTTCGCCCCTACGTCCTGAGATATAAAGCCGTCGCGATCGCCGCGCTCATCGCGCTGATCGTCTCCTCCGCCGCAACGCTGATGCTGCCGTTTGCCGTGAGGGAGATGATCGACCGAGGCTTCTCACCAGAAAAGCAGAGCCTGATCAACATTTATTTCGCGAGCCTGTTTGCCGTCGGCGCGCTCCTCGGAACATCGAGCGCGATACGCTTCTATTGCGTGTCCTGGCTCGGCGAGCGCGTCATCGCGGATGTGCGCGCGGATGTCTTCCGTCACCTCACGCGGCTCAGCGCGGCCTTCTACGAGCATACGCATTCAGGCGAGATCATGTCGCGCCTCAACGCCGATACGACACAGATCAAGGCCGCCGTGTCGACGTCTGTCAGTCAGGTGTTGCGCAATGCCGTCATGTTCTTCGGAGCGCTTGTGCTCATGGTGTTCACAAGCCTCAAGCTGAGCCTTCTCGTCCTCGTCGTGATTCCGGTCATCGTCGTGCCGCTCGTGCTTTATGGCCGCACCGTGCGTCGTTACAGTCGCATCGCTCAGGACGAAGTCGCTGCGTCCTCGTCGTTTGCGAGCGAGAACCTTTCGGCGATTCGCACGATGCAGGCGTTCACGTCTGAAACGCTCGTCGCGAACCGTTATGCGGCTGCGGTCAGCCGGTCCTTCGACGCGGCGGTGTCGCGCACGAAGCGCCGCGCGACCATGACGGCATCGGCGATCTTTCTCATCTTCGGCGCCATCGTCGGCGTGCTCTGGTATGGCGCGCACGACGTGATGGAAGGCGTCATCACGGGCGGCATCCTTGCACAGTTCGTGCTTTATGCGGTTATCGCCGCCGCTTGCCTCAGCGAATTTTCCGAAATCTTCGGCGAGATGCAGCAGGCGGCGGGTGCTGCCGAGCGGCTTTCCGAACTCATGGCGATTCCCGCCGAGATAAGTTCGCCTGCCGATCCAAGGGCTTTTCCCGAGCATTCGAAGGGCGAAGTCACTTTCGAGACCGTGTCCTTCACCTATCCGCTCCGGCCGGACCATCCCGCGTTGCACAATGTCTCCTTCATCGCGCGGCCGGGCGAACGCGTGGCGATCGTCGGGCCGTCCGGGTCGGGCAAGAGCACGATCTTCAATCTCATTCTCCGCTTCTACGACGCGCAGCAGGGACGAATCCTTGTCGACCGCGTGCCTGTCGACAGGGCGGATCTCACCGCGCTTCGGAAGCGGATCTCGCTCGTGTCGCAGGATACGATCATCTTCGCCGAAAGCGTCATCGACAACATCCGCTATGGTTCGCCCGACGCATCCGATGAGGACGTGCGCGCGGCGGCGAAAGCGGCGCTGGCGAACACCTTCATCGAACAACTGCCACAGGGTTACGACACGCTCCTTGGCGAACGCGGCGTCATGCTTTCCGGCGGTCAGCGTCAGCGTATCGCCATTGCGCGCGCCATCCTCAAGAATGCACCGATCCTGCTTCTCGACGAAGCGACGAGCGCGCTCGATCAGGAAAGCGAGAAGCTCGTGCAGACGGCGCTCGAACGCGTCATGCGCGGGCGCACCACGCTCGTCATCGCGCACCGGCTGGCGACTGTCGTCAACGCGGATCGCATCCTCGTCATCGACGGCGGCGAACTCGTCGAGGAAGGCACGCACGCGCAGCTTCTCGCGGCGGGCGGCGTCTATGCGAGGCTGGCCGGGCTTCAGCTTGAGGGCCACCCGGACGGGCAGGCGCTGGCTTCCTGACCCGTCCTCTCCCCGTTGCGAAGCCGGGGGTGAAATGCCCATTGAATGCTGCGTGCGGTCCGCTGGACGGACACGGCCAGCCGCATCGGCTCATTGCGCATTTCGACTTCCCGGAACGCCTTCCAGTGCTTACTTCCCCTTGAGCGACACAGGCTAACGGCGCGTCCGGTGAGGAATAATTCACGTCCGGGCGCTTATTTGCCTGAATGACGGGCGCGCTCGGCGCGTAAAACCGCTTTTTTCCGGCGGCGCGGGGCACTTTTGGGGACGGGACATGGACAAGAAGAACAAACTCAACCTCACCTACCTGGCGGTCGCCCTCGGGCTTCTGCTCATGTTTCAGGTGTACTGGGCGAATTACAATGAAATCGAGCCGGTGCCCTACAGCCGCTACCAGCAGCTTCTGAAAGAGAACCAACTCACCAACGTCGTCGTGGGCCCGTCTCAGATCCGCGGCGAGTTCAAGACGCCGCAGGACGGCAAGAAATTCTTTTCGACCACCCGGGTCGATCCGGCGGTGGCGAACGAACTCGAAAAGCAGGGCGTCGAATTTTCGGGCAGCTCCGGCCAGAACATCTTTCGCGACATCGCTTCCTGGGTGCTGCCGATCTTCATCTTCTTCGCGATCTGGGCCTTCTTCATTCGCCGCATGGCCGAGAAGCAGGGAATCGGCGGGTTGATGAGCGTCGGCAAGTCGCGCGCGAAAATCTACGTCGAGAAGGTGACCGGCGTCGGCTTCGAAGACGTTGCGGGCGCGGACGAGGCGAAGGGGGAACTTCAGGAAATCGTCAACTTCCTGAAAGACCCGGACCACTACGGGCGCCTCGGCGCGCGGGTGCCGAAGGGCATCCTGCTCGTCGGACCTCCCGGCATCGGCAAGACGCTGCTCGCGCGCGCGGTCGCGGGCGAGGCGGGCGTGCCGTTCTTTTCGATCTCCGGTTCCGAATTCGTGGAAATGTTCGTCGGCGTCGGCGCGGCGCGTGTGCGCGACTTGTTCGAGCAGGCGCGCAAGATGAAGCCCTGCATCATCTTCATCGACGAACTGGACAGTCTCGGCCGCACACGCGCGGCGGGCATGGCGGGCGGCGGCAACGACGAGAAAGAGCAGACGCTGAACCAGCTTCTGGCCGAACTCGACGGCTTCGACCCGCGCGAAGGCATCGTGCTGCTCGCCGCCACGAACCGCCCCGAGATCCTCGACCCGGCGCTGACGCGCGCGGGCCGCTTCGACCGCCAGATCGCGCTCGACCGGCCGGACAAGAACGCGCGCGTCGCGATCCTCAACGTGCATATCAAGCGCATCAAGGCTGCGAAGGACGTCGATCTCGAACAGGTGGCGGGCATCACGCCCGGCTTTTCGGGCGCGGACCTCGCGAACCTCGTGAACGAGGCGGCGCTCGGCGCAACGCGCCGCCACGCCGAGCAGGTGACGCTCGACGACTTCACCCGCGCGGTGGAGCGGCTCGTCGCGGGCATCGAAAAGCGCTCCCGCGTGCTGTCGAAGAAGGAGCGCGAGGTCGTCGCCCATCACGAGATGGGCCATGCGCTCGTCGCGTCGGCACTGCCGGGTGTCGATCCGGTCCACAAGGTTTCGATCATCCCGCGCGGCATCGGCGCGCTCGGCTACACCATGCAGCGGCCGACGGAAGACCGCTTCGTGATCCAGCGCGGGGAACTTCTGAACCGGATGGCCGTGCTCATGGGAGGCCGAGCGGCGGAGGAAATCGTCTTCGGCGAGATATCGACCGGCGCCGCCGACGACATCGACCGCGCCACCGACATCGCCCGTCAGATGGTGACGCGTTTCGGCATGATCGAGGGGCTTGGCCAGCGGGTCTATGAGCCGCAGCGTCAGGCGTTTCTCGGCGAGGGGCTGATCGGGAAGCCGAAGGACTATTCGGATCAGACGAATCGCGAGATCGACCTTGCCGTGAAGAAGCTCGTGGACGATGCCTACGCGAAGGCGAAGAAGACGCTCACCGAACGCCGCAAGGATCTAGACGAGGGAACCGCGCTGCTGCTCGCGAAGGAGACGATCACGCCCGAAGACTTCCCGCCGCTCGTGAACATCGCGCCCGGCGCGAAGCTCGACGGCTCGTCGACGGACGAGGTGCTCGCGCCCGGAGCCGAGCATGCGCCGACGCTGTCCTGATCTGATAATTCAAAAGACATGTTGGAAGCGCTCGCAGGAAGCTGCGGGCGCTTTCGTTTTCTAAACAGGAAAATGCAGCCAGAGACGATATGCGTTGGCTATCGTCTCTGGTAGGAAAGATACTTGTCGGGCGTTTAACGGCGAACAGGTATTTAAAATGAATTTTTTAGACGGTGACACAGCGCAAGGTAACGTCATCTTTTTGGCTATGGATGCGCACTTACGGCGTCTCGGGATTGAGCCGAAAGAGTGCTGGAAGTTTCAATACTCAGACCTTTTGACTGACTTGCTGCGAGAGGTTGTCAACGGTCAGGGTGTCGTCGCCGACCCGAACGATGTTGTTTATCGTGCGGGCAGCCTCGTTGATAGTTTCTTGTGGGCGTGCAGGAGAAATGACACCGACGAGGAACCGGGACAGCCGGAGCGGTATGGCATTATTTGGAGGCATCGCGATCTCGCCAAGGCTTTTCGGGAAGGCTTCACAAGCAAAGAAGCCTGTCCGATGGATAAGAACCAGATCGTTGACGTCGCAGAAATGTATATGAAGCAAAACCTACGATCACCGAAGCTTGAATCTCTTCTCGTAGATGCCCTAATCGCAAAATAAGTGTACTACTTTGGAGAGGATTTAAAGCAAACGCCATCAAAATACCTCATCAATTTTTTATTTAGATTTTTGCTAATCTCTAATGAGATTGAAGCATATGACAAGGCGAAGGGGAATTTCGATAAACTTTCTATCGTATGGTTGAAGGGCGGGATAAAAATATTTCTGCTCAAGTTCTCTCTTTTTTACCTTGCACCGGTAGTAATAGCTTTGCTTGCTGCTGCGGTCGGTGTGCCCGCCATCTCAGTCATCGCTATTATGTTTGTAAGCGTTTTGGCGGCTTACCAACTACTTTCCTGGGTTTGGCGGAAGCTACGATCTTTGTTTCGAGAACCTGATAAAGATCCACTCACGAAGGCGTTTGAGCTCCACGCGCAAATGATCAGAGCTTATTCCGAATTAAGGGGTGGCCCTTCGTCCAGTCCACAACGCGTGCGCGAAATGCTGGTTAGTGCGGCCGATCAAGGTGCTATGTGGGAGCCAGTTGTTTTTTCGATTCTTGATGCAGCTATAGCTCGCTCAAAGGGCAATTGGGGTTAAGCACGCTTGAAGCGTCACACCGCTTCCGGCTGTGCGGCGGTTTTCGCTGCGCGCGCCGCCCGCCGCTTCCGCCAGCGCAGCTTGTCGAGCCAGAGGTAGATCACCGGCGTGGTGTAGATCGTGAGGAGCTGCGAGACGGCGAGGCCGCCCACGATGGTGAGCCCCAGCGGCGTGCGAAGCTCCGAGCCCGGTCCCGACGCGAAGACGAGCGGCAGCGCGCCGAACATCGCCGCGAGCGTCGTCATGAGGATCGGCCGGAAGCGCTCGATGCAGGCGAGGCGTATCGCGTCCTCGCTCGACAGGCCGCGCCGCCTTTCCGCGTCGAGCGCGAAGTCGACAAGCATGATGCCGTTCTTCTTCACAAGGCCGATGAGCAGGATGATGCCGATCAGCGAGATGATCGACAGCGTTTCGCCCGCGGCGTGCATCACGAGCAGCGCGCCGAAACCCGCCGAAGGCAGCGTCGACAGGATCGTCAGCGGATGCACAAGGTCTTCGTATAGGATGCCGAGCACGATGTAGACCGTGACGAGCGCGGCCAGGATGAGAAGCAGGGTCGACGAACTCTGCTGCTGCTGGGCCAGCGTCTCGCCGGAAAGCTCGAAGTGAAGTTGCTCCGGCAGGCCGAGATCGCGGCCGGCATCCAGAATTTTCGGAACCACCGTGCCAAGCGCCACGCCGGGCGAGAGGTTGAAGCTGACGGTCGCTGACGGAAACTGCCCGGTATGGCGCACCGAGAGCGGCGTCTGGGTCATGGTTATGGTTGCCACGGACGACAACGGCACCTGCTGGCTCGCGCTTCCCTTGACATAGATGCTTTCGAGGCCCTGAAGGCTGCTCTGGATGGCAGGATCCGCTTCGAGAATGACATTGTACTGGTTGCGCAGGCTGTAGACGGTGGAGACGGCGCGCTGCGAGAACGCATTGTTCAAGGCCGCGTTGACGTCTGCGACCGAGACGCCGAACTTCGCTGCCTTGACCCTGTCGATGGTCACCGTTACCTGCGGGCCGCCTGCCTCGCGGTCCGAATTGACATCGATGACGCCTGGGATGCCTTTCATCGCGGCCTGCGCCTTCGGCAGCCACTGGGCGATTTCCTTCAGGTCCGGTCCCCAGAGCGTCACCTGATATTGCGAGCGCGACTGCCGGCCGCCGAACATGATTTCCTGTCCGGGCATCATGAAGATGTCGACACCCTTGATTGCTGCAAACTTTGGCCGAAGCCTGTTGATGACCGCCGTCGCGGAGTCCTTGCGCTCCCCGATGGGCTTGAGCGACACGAAGAACCGCGCTTCGTTGCTCTGGCTCGATCCCGGTCCGCCGCCCGCGCCGATGGACGACGCCACACCCTCGATCGCGGGATCCTGCGTGAGGATGGCCGTCACCTGCTCCTGAATCTTTTCCACCGCTTCAAATGACGATTCGGGAGACGCCCGCGCAAACCCCATGATGAGCCCCGTGTCGCCGGTGGGGATCAGCCCCTTGGGAACCACGATGAAAAGCTGGATCGTGAAGGCGAGCGCGGCAAACGTCACCACGAGCATGAGCCAGCGATGGCGCAGGCCGTAGGTCAGCGAGCGTTCGTAGCGGGCCAGAAGCCACTCGAAGAAAGGTTCGACGCGGCGGTCGAGCCACGTCTCGCGCGGGCGGGGCAGGCTGCGGATGAAGCGCGCGCACACCATCGGCGTCAGCGTGAGCGAAACGATGGCGGAGATGAGGATGGCGTAGGTGAGCGTCCAGGCGAACTCACCGAACAGCCGCCCGATCATGCCCCCCATGAAGAGGAGCGGAATGAAGGCGGCGATCAGCGACAACGAGATCGAGATGATGGTGAAGCCGATCTGGCGAGAGCCGACGAGCGCGGCCTGCATCGGCTTCATGCCGGCTTCCATGTTCCGGTAGCAATTCTCGATCACGACGATGGCGTCGTCCACCACGAAGCCGACCGAGATCGTCAGCGCGAGAAGCGAGATGTTGTCGAGGCTGTAGCCCGAAGCCCACATGAGCGCGACCGTGCCCGCGAGCGAAAGCGGCACCGCCGCGCCCGCCGCGAGTGTCGGCACGATACGGCGCAGGAACAGCAAGACCACGAGCATCACAAGCGCCACGCACACGATCAGCGTATGCTGGATGTCGGCGATGCTGGCGCGGATGGTCTGGGTGCGGTCGTTGAGGACCGTCAGCTTGACGTCTGCGGGCAGGAGGCGCTGCAGTTCCGGCAGGAGCGCATAGACGTTGTCGATGGTCTCGATGACGTTCGCATCGGACGTCTTGAAGATGATGAGGATGACCGCATTCTCGCGGTTGAAGAACCCGGCCGACAGGCGGTTGCTGGTGCCGTCCGAAACCTGCGCGACATCGCCAATGCGCACCACATCGCCGTTCTTTACCTTGACGACGAGAGGCTCGTAGTCGGCGGCCTTCGAGAGCTGACCATTCACGGTGACGATGGTGGACTTTTCCGCGCCGTCGAGCACGCCGATGGGCACGAGCGAATTTGCCTGCGTTATGGCGGTGCGAACATCCTCTGCGCTGAGGCCACGTGTCTTCAGGGCGCCGGGATCGGTGACGATGCGCACGGCGGGCGTCTGTGCGCCGCCGATCATCACTTCGGCGATGCCGCTGACCTGACTGATGCGGGTTGAGGCGATGAGATCGCCGAGGTCGTAAAGGTCAGTCGGCCGCCGGATGGGCGAAGTCATCGCCATGATCATCACGGGTGCGGCGGCGGCGTTCGCCTTGCGGATGGTTGGGCGCCGCGTCAGGGTGGAGGGCAGGTCCGATTGCGCGGCGTTGATGGCTGCCTGAACGTCGCGCGCGGCGTCGTCGGCATTCCGCGACAGGTCGAACTGGACCTGGATGCTCGTCGAGCCGAGCGAACTCGTGGAGGTGAGTTCCTTCACACCCGCGATTTCGCCGATCCGGCGCTCCAGCGGCGCGGCGATGGTGGCGGCGACGGTTTCCGGGTCCGCGCCGGGGAGGTTCGCGCCGACGCGCACGGCGGGCATGTCGACATTCGGCAGGCTCGCCACCGGCAGCGCGGAATAGGCTACGATGCCCGCGAGAAACAGCCCGATGGAAAGAAGAATCGTGCCGATGGGCCGCCGGATGAAAGGCGCGGAAATATTCATGACACGGGCTTGTCCGGCGGCGGCAGCGCGAGCGGCTCATCAGGCGATGGGAGCAAAAGCCAGTCGGCGCGCGGCGGCAGCATTGGAAGCGGCGGTGTGCCGAGAAGGGGCAGCAGAACGGCCGCGCCGCCTCCGCCGGTTCCTCGCGGCGAGCCGCCTCTCGGTCCGGGATCGGGCAGCCCCGGCTCCGGTCTCAGCGCGGGCGGGGGGTAGTTCGGTTCGTCGAAGCCGAAGCGGCGTTCGAGCCTGCGCTTCAGCCCGTCCATGGCGAGATAGATCACGGGTGTCGTGTAGAGCGTAAGAAGCTGCGAAAGAAGCAGCCCGCCGATGATGGTGACGCCGAGCGGCAAGCGAAGCTCCGAGCCGGGACCGCTTCCGATAACGAGCGGCAGCGCGCCGAGCAGCGCCGCGACCGTCGTCATCATGATCGGGCGGAAGCGCAAAAGGCACGCCTCGCGGATCGCCTCGAACGGCGCGAGCCCGCGCGTGCGCTCCGCGTCGAGCGCGAAGTCGATCATGATGATCGCGTTCTTCTTGACGATGCCCATGAGAAGAATGATGCCGATCAGCGCGATGAAGGAGAACTCCATGCCGAGGATTTCGAGCGCGAGAAGCGCGCCGATGCCGGCGGAAGGCAGCGTCGTCAGAATCGTGAACGGGTGGATGAAGCTCTCGTAAAGCACGCCGAGGATGATGTAGATCGTGACCACGGCGGCGAGGATGAGGAGCGGCTGGTTTGCGAGCGAGGCATTGAACTCCGCCGCCGCGCCCGTATAGCTGCCGACGATGGAAGAGGGCAGCGCGATGCGGCTCTGCGCGTCCGTCACGGCCTGCACGGCGGCGTCGAGCGAGAAGCCCGGCGCGACGTCGAAGCTGATGGTCGCCGCCGGATATTGCTGCACGTGGTTGACGGACAGGGGCGCAATGGCACGCTCGATCACCGAGAAGGACGACAGGGGAACCTGCGAGCCGACGCCGGTCCCGCTCGCGGCGGTCGCGGTGATCGACGCGTTCGTCGAGCCGCTCGCCGTTGCGTTTCCGGTCGAGGCGTTGCCCGAAGTCGAATTCGAAATCGCCGTACCCGGCACGTAGATCGAGCCGAGTGCGGCTGTGTCGGTCTGGAAGGCCGGATCGACTTCTAGCACGACGCGGTACTGGTTCGATTGCCCGTATATCGTGGAAATCTGCCGCTGGCCGAAAGCGTCGTAGAGCGTGTCGTTCAGCGCCTGCATGGTGACGCCGAGGCGACCGGCTATCACGCGGTCCGTCCTGATCAAGACCGCGTTGCCATCCTCCTGAAGGTCGGAGGCGACATGGATCAGGCGGCGGTCGCGGCTCAACTCGGCTTCGAGTTTTTTCGCCCAGCCGGAGAAGCCCTCGCGGTCGAGCCCCACGATGACATATTGATATTGCGTGCGGCTTCGCGCCGTGCCGATCTGGATGTCCTGCACGATCTGGAAAGTCGTGCGGAGCCCCGGAAAATCGGCGGTGGCCTGCGTCAGACGCTGGAGAATTTCGGGCGCGGTCGCCTTGCGCTCATTCTTGGGCTTCAGCGTGAGCGCGAGATGCGCGGCATTCGGCGTGGCGTTCGTTGTGCCGACGCCGATCACCGAAACCACGCCCAGCACGTCGGGATCGCGGCGGACGATTCGTTCCACCTCGGCCTGAAGCGCGTTGATGCGCTCGAACGAGACGCCCGGCGCGGCCACGGTCTCGGCGGTGAGGAAACCGGTGTCCTGATCCGGCAGAAAGCCTTTCGGGATCGCGATATAGAGAACGACGGTCAGCACAAAGGTTGCGGCCGCCACCAGCAGCATGAGGCGGCGCGCGTTCAGCGCCCGGTCGAGTGTTACGCGGTAAACCGACAAAAGAGCGTCGAAGGGCGCTTCGAAGGCGCGCGAATACCATGGAGCGGCCTCGCCGTGGCGCGGCGCGCGCAGGAGACGGGCCGCCATCATCGGGGTGAGCGTCAGCGCCACGATCATCGATGTGACGACAGCGGCGGTGAGCGTCAACGCGAACTCGCGGAAAAGGCGCCCGACGATCCCTTCCATGAACAGGAGCGGAATGAAAACGGCGATGAGCGACAGCGTCAGCGAAACGATGGTGAAGCCGATCTCGCCCGCGCCCTTGTAGGCCGCCGCGAGCGGTTTCTCGCCCTTCTCGATGTAGCGCATCACGTTCTCGATCATGACGATGGCGTCGTCGACGACGAAGCCCGTCGCGATGGTCAGCGCCATGAGCGAGAGATTGTTGAGCGAAAAGCCCGCGTAATACATCACGCCGAACGCCGCCATCAGCGACAGCGGCAGCGTTATGCCCGCGACGATCGTGGCCGAGAAGGTGCGCAGGAACAGCAGCACCACCATGACGACGAGCGCGACCGAGAGGACGAGCGTGAACTGCACCTCTTCGACGGACGCGCGGATCGTGCCCGTGCGGTCGGCGACGATATCGAGCTTGACGCCCGCCGGGAGCGCGTCGACGAGCTTCGGCAGGATCTTTTTCAGCTCATCGACGGTGCCGACGATGTTGGCGCTCGGCTGGCGCTGCACGTCGATGACGACGGCGGGCGTGCCGTTGTAGCGGGCGGCGACGCGTTCGTTTTCGAGCCCGGCGACGACGGTCGCCACGTCGCGCAGCAGCACGGGCGCCTTGTTGCGATAGGCCACGACCACGTCTTCATAGGCGCGCGCGCTCTCAAGCTGGTCGTTCGCTCCGACGATGTAGGATTTTTCCGGTCCGCTGATGAGGCCTTTGGAGCCGGTTACATTGGCGTTCGCGATGGCCGAGCGCATGGTTTCGAGCGCGATGCCAAGCGAAGCCAGTTGCAGCGGATTCGCCTGAATGCGGATTGCGGGCCGGATATTGCCCTGCACGGTCACGCGGCCCACGCCTGCCACCTGCGAAAGCCTCGGTGCGAGCAGCGTGTCGGCAAAGTCCGACAGCCTTTCGAGCGCGACGCTTTGCGAGGTGAGAGCGATGGTCACGATGGGCGGGTCGGACGGGTTCACCTTCGCGTAGACGGGGGGGTAGGGGAGATTCTGCGGCAGCGAGCCGCCCGCCGCGCTGATTGCGGACTGCACGTCCTGCCCCGCCGCATTGATATCGCGGTTCAGCATGAAGCGCAGCGTGATCTGCGAGAGCCCCTCCGAACTTGTCGAACTCATGTTTTCGAGCGAGGGGATCTGTCCCAACTGGCGTTCGAGCGGCGCTGTCACGAGGCGCGCCATGGTGTCGGCGTTCGCGCCGGGAAGACGCGTCGTCACCTGGATGACGGGGAAATCCACCTGCGGCAGCGATGAGATCGGCAGCAGCGAATAGGCGAGAGCGCTCGCGAGGAAAATCGCCAGCGCGAGAAGCGAGGTTGCGATGGGACGCGCTATGAAGGGCGCGGAAATGCCGGATGGCGCGCCGCCGCCCGGCGCGTGGTCGGCTTCAGCCGCAGCGGCGTTGTGCGCCGCCGATGCAGGCTTATCCGCCGTCGGCTCGCTCATGGGCGCCCTGCGACGTCAGGTTTCGCTCCTTCGGGCTTTGCGGCGTCGGCTTTCTTGCCGCGACGCTCGCCCCTCTTCCGCTCGCCGCCGTTCTCGGCCGGAGCAGCGCCGGGCGCTTGCTCACCATCGAGCTTGAGCTTCGAGCCGTCCTGAAGGTTCGAGAAACCGCTTGTCACAATGACGTCGCCTGCCGCGACGCCTTCGCCGATCACCGCGTCCTTCTCGCCTTCCTGCACCACCTTGACGGAAACGATGCTTGCCGTGTTCTCCGGCGTGACGCGGTACACAAAGGCTCCGTTCGCGCCCTGCTGGATGGCGGCGGAGGGAACCACCACGGCATTTTCGAGCGTCCTCAACCGAAGCTTGACGTTCACGAACTGCCCGGGCCAAAGCCGGTTTTCGTCGTTCGGGAATGTGCCCTTTATTTTCACGGTGCCGGTCGTCTGGTCGATCTGGTTATCGATCACGGCCACGGTGCCCTCGCCGAGCAAGCGGCCACCGGCCTGCGCCTGAAGCGGAAGCGGCGATTTCGCATGCGCTTCGATAATGTCGGAGACGGCGCTTTCCGGCAGCGTGAACACGATGGAAATCGGCCGAAGCTGGGTGATGACGACGATGCCGGTGGAATCGCTCGACGTGACGAGGTTGCCCGCGTCGACCTGCCGGATGCCGGTGCGCCCGTCGATGGGCGCGCGGATGGTGGTGTAGTCGAGATTCGCGCGCGCGGTATCGATGGCGGCCTGATCCTGCTTCACCTGCGCTTCGTATTGCTGGACGGCGGATTTCGCGGTGTCGGCCTGCTGTTGCGACGTGTAGTTCTGACCGACGAGGCTCGAATAGCGGGCCGCGTCGCGCCGCGCGTTCGCGAGCAGGGCCTCGTCCTGCGCCTTCTTGGCGACGGCTTCGTCATAGGCCGCCTGATAGAGGACGGGGTCGATACGGGCGAGCACATCGCCCGCCTTGACTTCCTGCCCCTCGCGGTAATTCACCTCGACGAGGCGGCCGGAAACCTGCGCGCGGACGGTCGCCGTGTTGAAAGCCTGCACCGTGCCGACGCCTGACAGCCAGACGGGCACGTTTTCGAGGCGCGCGGGCCTTGTCGTCGCGGAGACGGCCTGATCGCCGCGACGGAACCCGCCACCGGGAGGTCCGCCGCCGGGAGGCCCGCCCGCCGTGCCGATCGCGCCGCCGCGCCGCTCTGACGTGCCGAAGATGCGGTCGCTATAAACGAATAACGCTAGAAACGCCGTGATCAGAAGGAAGATCAACCAGGGCAGGAGCCTCTTCATGGCGTGGCCCTTTTTACATCGATGAGGGATGGAACTTCAGCGAGCGTTACGCCCTCGGGCTTGCTCCAGCCGCCGCCGAGAGCGCGATAGAGCGAAACGGCGGCTTCGAGGCGCGCCTGCCGAACGAGCGCGAGGCTGTTTTCGGCAGAAAACAGGGTTTGCTGGATCGAAAGCAGCGTCGTGATGTCGATGATGCCGCCCTGAAGCTGCGCCTGCGAAATCTCGTAGGCGCGGCGCGCGGCCTGCACGGCCTCGCGCTGGAGCCGCTCCTGTTCGGCGGTCTTGCGGTAAGCCACGAGCGCGTCCTCCACATCCTGGAAAGCGGCGATGATGGTCTTCTTGTAGGTCGCGAGGAGTTCCGTATAGAGGGCGCGGTTCTGGTCCAGCGTCGCCTGCAATTCGACCATGTTCGTGATCGGCTGGGTCAGGCCCGCCGCCGCATTGTAGAAGGTGCTTTGCGGCTGGAAGAGAGAGGCCAGCGCCGCGCTCTGGAAGCCGCCCGCGCCCGTAAGCTGGATCGAGGGGAACATGGCCGCGCGCGCCTTCGAGACCGCGAAGCGCTGGGCGGCGAGCGTCGCCTCGGCGTCGGCGATATCGGGACGGCGGCACAGCAGTTCCGAGGGAAGCCCCGCCGGTATCTGCGGAACGACGATGGCGTAAAGGTCGTCGGCGCGCCACGAAAAGAACTCCGGCGCGCGGCCGACGAGCACCGCGAGGGCATGCTTGTATTGCTCAAGCTGGCGTTGAAGCGGCGGGATCGTCACCTTGACATTGGCGACGAGCGTTTCCTGCTGCGCCACGTCGAGCCCGGAGGTCGTGCCCGCCTTGTTGCGCGCGACGATGGCGTCGAGCGTTCTTTGCGCGATGGCAAGGTTCGCCTTTGCGATGTCGATCTGCTTCTGTGTCGCGACGGCATCGAAATAGGTGGTTGCGATGGTCGCGTCGGTGGTAATGGCGACGGTTGCCGCCGCGTAATCGGCTGCTGCCTGCGAGGCGATGGCCGAGGCGACGCCAGAGCGGTTCTTGCCCCAGAAGTCGAGTTCGTAGCTCGCGCCGAGCTGGCCCACGACCGTGTCGCCGCGCACGGCGCGCCCGGTTGCGTGGCTGAAGGAGCGCGTGCCGCTACCATCGGCCTGAATGGTGGGAATGAGCGCCTGACTGGCGACGCGAACCTGCGCCTCGGCCTGCTCGACGCGGGCGATGGCGGCGGCGATGTCGAGGTTGAAGCCGCGCCCTGCCGCGATCAGGTCGGTGAGTTTCCTGGAACGGAACGCCGCGAAGTCGTAAGGGCTGCCCGCCGGGTGCTGCGACGGCCGCGCGCTCTTTCCCTTGTAAGCGTCCGGGACCGCGATCTGCGGTGACGCCACGTTGGGATCGAGGCCCGTACAGCCACCCGCCGATAGCGCGCCGATAAGCACGGCTGCCGCCGCGCCTCGCAAAAGTCGCGTTTTTCCGCCTGTCGGCGCGTTGTCGCGTCGCATGGTGCCCAACAAGTTGCCCGCCCCGGACTCTCTCTGCCCCCAGAGATTCGCCAGCCCGGAACACTTTCAATTTAGACTGTTACGAGGTAACGCGATAAAGGCTACATTAATTATGTATCGAAACGCTTCATACGCAACTTACTGAAATGCAGTGTCTTTTTCGCATCTCGCGCCGTTGTCGGAAGAAAATGCGAACGCAACGCGAAGGCGAGGCGGCAGCATCAGCCCGCTGCCGGCAGCATCGGCTGGCCTGAAAATGCGATGAGTTCAAGAAGCGTCTCGTCCGTCAGGCGACCGGTGACGGGGATACCGCGATGGCGCTCGAAATCCTTGATGGCGTTCGACGTCCAGACATCGAGGCGGCCTGAAAACGTCCCTCTGAAGAAGCCGAGGCCGAGAAGCGCCTTTTGCGTCTCGACGACGAGCTTCGGATTCAGTTCGGCGCGGTCGGCGAACGCGCCGTGCGGCCCATGATTCGTGTCGAAAAGGACGCGCTTCAGCAGCGCCTCGGTCGGTTCACCGGTGAGCGGCATCGCGTTGTCGAACTGATAGGCCAACACCGCGAGCCGAAGCCCGTTTTCGCCGTGCTGCAACTGCTCCGAGTAGCCCCGCTGTCCAAGCTCGCGATAAAGCGCGACATGCATGCGCGGCCCCTTCACGGTGGGGAGCGAGACCTGCTTGATGTCGCCGCCGGACAGGGCCGGAGCAACAGGCGATGCCTTGTCATGCGGGAATTGCGTCACCGAAACGGACGTGCTGGGCAATCCGTTCGGATCGAACAGGCGCGCGCGATCCTGCAGGAACAGCGCATTGCCCGCTGTCGCAAGAAAGATCGCCATCATGGCGAAAAGGGCCAGACGTGCTCGAAACCTGATCATGACCGTTATAATTGCACAAAACCCAATTTGACGAAAGATTGTTTGTGAGCGGAAGGGCGGGGGAAACTAAGAACGGACCCTTACCGAGTCGTTAACAAGTGTCCGAAAATTGCAGCCAAATAGAGTTCGATAAAAATTTATTAAACTACAGGATCGCGCATTTCTCGTTCCTTCGCGGGCGAGACTTACGATCGTCTCACCTGGAAAAACGATGCGGGTGAGGGGTCATGTTTTTCGTGTTGCGTCTCGTTTTCTGGCTTGGCCTTGTGTGTCTGCTCCTGCCCGGCGTCGGAGGTGACGCGGGACGTCATATTTCTTCGGTCGAGCAGACGGCAACCGATGTCAAGGGCTTCTGCGATCGGAACGAAGCCGTCTGCGAGGATGCCCGGGCGACGATGACGCTTGTGCTGGCAAGGCTCAAGAGCGGCGCACAGGCGGCGCAAGCCTGGCTCGACGAGCAGAAGAGACAGAACCCGGGGCTTCAGGGACCGGTGCGCGAAGCAAAAATTCCCTCGATCGACCAATCTCTCCCGGCCAGCGCTCCGCGGCCGGTGGTGAAGTGGCATGACAACCTTCGCGCGGCGGACCGGGATATTCCCTGGCAGGAACCGCAAGGCGCCGCGAGCGGTCCTCGCCGGCTTTGAGACGCTTGCCTGTCGGAAGTGCGACAATCTGGCAGGATGCTTTCCACCCGTCACGATGAAATGCCCGCAATTTCAGGATGTTGCCGTGGCATGCTCCTTGCTTCGATCCGAAAGGGCAAGCAGGAGCCTCGAAGCCCATGTCCGACGCCAAGATCTTGTCCATCGCGCGCGAAGACCTCGTGAGCTTCGGCGATATCCCCGCCGAGACGAACGCTCTTCTGCAACGTGGCGTTCTCGCCTACCGCAAAGACCCGGAAGCCGCGGAGGAGCTTTTTCGCGAAGCGTTGGCTCTCGATCCGGCGCAGTTGCCGGTCTATTATTGCCTCTACAAGATCTATGCCTATCGTGGCCTTCTCGACAACGCGCTGGCGGTCGCCGAGGCGGGACTTGCCGAAGCCGCGCGGCAGGCAGGCTGGAGCGACGACTTCCGCGCCTGGGAACGCGGGGCCGTTTCATCCGGCGGGCCGGAGCGTTTTGCGCTTTACACGTTGAAGGCGCTGGCGTTCATCCATCTGCGGCGCGGCGAAGCCTCTTCCGCGCAAGCCTGTCTCGACAAGCTCGCGGAGCTTGCACCCGATCAGGAGGTGGATTTCACCGTCGTCGCGGCGCTCGCGGAAAAGGTAGCCGAGCGCTCCTGAACCCGCTCATTGATGGTTGCAACGGACCGTGACGCGCTCGGCAAACTGCGAGCCGATGTTGCTCGCCGGATCGATGTTCTCGCCAAGCTGCGACAGCTTCTTCTCCTGACCCACGGCGCGGTCGCCCACATGCGGCGTGCAGAGGGGCGGCTTCACTCCGGCGGGAGCGGCAAGCTTCACCGGATCGTCCTTCGCGAAGGTGAGCGAGACATACATGCTCGGATCGTAAATTGAGAAATTGAAGTCCTTCAGGTGTTCGCGCGGTACGGGTTTTTCCAGCGGCAGCGTGAAGGAGAGCGTCAGCATGTCGTCCTTGTGCTCAAGCCGATAGTCGGATGTCGGTTCCTTCAGCGCGACCCTTGTCTTGCCGACAAAGGCGTAAGTGAAATATTCGAATTCCTTAAGCGCCTCGACATTGGTTTGGGCCAGCGGCTTCAACTCCTCCTCGCTGTAGACGCCATCGCCGTTCGTATCCATGCCTTCAATGGCGAAGGAAGTGTAGAACTGGTCGAAAGTCCATTTATGGCGGAAGGCGACGACCTCGCCGTTTTGTCCCAACTGCAATTCGGTGTGCATTGTCACCCACACGTGCGGATGCGCGAGGACGAGCGCCGTCTGGGCGGCAAGCGCGAACAGGATGAGGCCGAGGCGGGAAAACCAACGCTGGATCATGGTCTTGCTTTCAAATGCGAGCGCCTGTGGAACAGCACGGAATTCCGGCTTTTTGAAGTGTGCCAAATCCCGCTGCCTGCGTTGTCGATCCACAATGGCGACACAAATGTAATACTATAACGTTACACGTAGGCGGCCTGCGGAGCGTCTTCCGGCAGTACCGCTCTATGCTACCCGGCAAAACTCGCGAGACCTTCCCATGGAAATCCTGAAAACGATCCCTCTGGCCGCGCTCCTGTCGGCCTGCGCCCTTACAGCATCTCAGGCTGAAGAGCATCGCCAACTCGGCGTGCATGTGCACGGGCACGGCAAGCTCAATGTTGCGATCGAGAAGAATATCCTCTCGATCGAACTCGAAGCGCCCGGCGCGGACATCGTCGGCTTCGAGCATGAAGCCACCACGGAGGAAGACAAGGCCAAGCTCGAAAAGGCGAAAGATACGCTCGAAAAAGGGCTTGAGCTTTTCACGCCCCCCGCGGCCGCAGGCTGCAAAGAGAGCCTCGTGGCGGTCAATCTCAA
>NZ_JASGFR010000042.1:0-30671 GCF_047605405.1 Rhodomicrobium sp.
CCCGCGCCGCCGGGCTGCTGGGTGCCCTGACCGCCCGCCGAGCCGAAGCCGGTCGCGCCCTGTCCCTGTGGCTGCCTGCCGCCGGGTGTGCCTTGCGGCGTACCCTCGCCGAAGCGTCCGCCTTGCGGCTGACCCGCGCCGCCGGGCTGCTGGCCGAAGCGCCCGCCCTGAGGTTGGCCGGGTTGCACCCGCTCCTGCTCCTGAACCTTCTTTTGTTCGGGCTGCTGCCTCGGGCGCTCCTGTTCCTGGGCCTTGCGCGGCTCAAATTCCTGCCGTCCGCGTTCCTGCGCCTGTCCACGTGGCTCGGGCTGCTGGCCTCCGCGGTCGCGCTGGCCGAAGCCCTGATCCTGCCCGAAACGCGGCTGCTGGCGCTGCTCCGGCTGTGCGCGCTGCAATTGCTCGGCGCCGCCGCCGCGCTGCTGGCCGCCACGCTGTTCCTGCGGCTGCTGCGCGCGCTGATCCGGGCCGCCCCGCTGTTCCGGTCGACCGCCGCCGCGCTGCTGATCCTGCTGACCGCCCCGAGGCTGTTCGCCGCGCTGATCATCGCGCGGCTTCCTTTTCTGCTCGTCGCCCTGCTGCCCTTGCGGCTGGAATTGCGCCAGTTGCACTTGCGCTTCGGCGGTGCCCAGATCTCCGAACGCGATAACGCATGACGTTATACTCGTCAGGAGAAGCGGCATGACCTTTTTCGATGACATGTCGGTTCCCTTTCGCGGAACGAGCGCGCCGGAACTCGGTCGATCCGGCGCGGGTATTGCCGAGTTCGCCCAGACTCTCGCGAGCGCGGACGACTCAATCCCAGCGGCAGCCGGGGTTCTGGTCTCTGCCTGGGGAAACTCCCGAGGCCCCAACCGTCACCCGCCACGCTAGTGGTCCGATTCCGACATTTGCATCCGTTTGCAGCACGCTCGCGAGCAAATGTCGGAATCGAAAAGACCACTGGCAACATCATGATTCTAGTGGAGCTTTTGAATTTGACATTTGAGCGAGAGCTCACAGCCGCCGGGACTCAAATGTCAAATTCGCTCCACTAGGTTGTTTGCTCCAGTGGCTGAGCCGATGTTTGAGGCTGTTTTTCTGGCGGAATTTCGGCAGGAATAAAAGCTTCGAGACGTGCGAGACTTTCGGGATCGGACAGTAACGCCGCTTTCTCGCCTGGTTTCAGCAAGCTCAGCAACTCGGAGAGATTGGCGGAGACGTCCAGTTTTGCCCGTCCGATGGCGAGGTTCGGCGAAATTCGAGACTCCAGCGTGATCGGCTGCATTTGAATCAACTCGCGATGGAGGCGGCGAAGCTTCGGGCTCTTGACGAGTTGCGTGATGGCCTCGTGCTCGGCGGCTGCCTTCTCCACCTCGGCCTGCGCGCGATGGGCCTCGCCTGCGATTGACGGCGGCGACTTTTCTTCCTCGATCTGGAGGAGCCCGAAGCGACGGAACCCTTCACCCGCCGAGCGCTGCGCCGACCACCACGAAAGAGGCCCGGCAAAGACGAGGCCGAGCGACGCGGGCAGCATCCACAGGAACAGGATCTTCGACGAATACCAGGTGCCGATCGCCAGCGCGATGCCGATCATCATGTGCAGGCGATGGAACTGCATGATCTCCCAGAACGGCAAGGAGCCGTCGTCGCGGCGCTGCGGCTTCCATCCGCTGTCGCGGCCGCGGAACACATCCACCACGGCGCCCGACTGGAGCAGCATCATGATGTGCGCGAACAGCGACGAGAGGACCGTTTCGATCAGCACGCCGACGAAGAGGAGGAACGGCCCGCCGAACCCTTTCCGCTGGCGGCTGTCCATCAGCGCGAGAACATAGGCGAAAAGCTTCGGCAGAAGCAGAACGCTGAGTGTCAGGATCAGAAGCTGCAACGAGCGCTCGCTGTCCTGCATGGGCCACTTCGGGAAGAGGGAGAAGTCGTCCGTGAAATATTGCGGCAGCGTGTAAATCGATTGCAGCGTCAGCGCGAGCGCGATGATGATGAACAGGAACCACACCAGCGCCGAGACATAGGCCATGATGCCCATTGCCATATGCACGCGGCTCACCCAATGCAGGCCGTCCGCGAACATCACCCGGGAATGCTGGAGATTGCCCTGCGCCCAACGGCGGTCGCGCATGGCGAAGTCGATCAGCGCGGGGGGGATTTCCTCGTAAGAGCCCGCGAGGTCCGGCACCATGACGACACGCCAGCCCGCGCGATTCAGAAGCGCTGCCTCGACGAAGTCGTGGGACAGGATCTGCCCGCCGAAGGGCGGCTTGCCCGGCAGCATCGGAAGCCCGGCGCTCTCGATGAAGGCGCGCGTGCGGATGATCGCGTTGTGGCCCCAGAAATTCGACGTGCCGCGATGCCAGAACGCAAGGCCCGTCGCCAGCATCGGGCCGTAGAGGCGTCCGGCAAACTGTTGCAGGCGCGCGAACAGCGTGTTGCGGCCGATGGAAAGGGGCACCGTCTGCACGAGGCCGAAGTCGGGGTTTTTCTCGATGATCGCGGCCAGCTTCGTAACGGACTCGCCCGTCATCAGGCTGTCCGCGTCGAGCACCAGCATGTATTCGTAATTCGCGCCCCAGCGGCGGCACCAGTCGGCGACGTTGCCAGCCTTCTTGCCGGTATTCTGCGAGCGGCGGCGATAGAAGATGCGATGCCCGCACGCTTCGCGCTCGCGGACGGACTGAAAGGCCGCCTCCTCTTGCACCCACACATCGGGGTCTGTGGTGTCGCTCAGGATGAAAAGGTCGAAGCTTTTGCCCTGACCCAGCTTGGCGATGGAGTCGAGCGTCGCGACCGCCATGCCGAAAATGCGGGCGGGCGCCTCGTTATAGGTGCAGACGAGGATCGCCGTACGCCCGGTCAGCGGGGCCTTGGCGTCGTAGTCCTCGGGCTTGACGAGAGAACGCCGCATCCCCGTCGCGATGACGAAAAAGCCTGCCAGCGCCGTCATGAACGACAGCGACAGCCAGAAGATGTTGATCGAGAACAGCACCACCAGCGCGATGCCGAGGCCACCGAAACTGCCCACGCTCAGCACAAGGTAAAGCTGAACGATCAGATAGATCGTGATCGCAAAGGCACCGCCGAAAATGAGGAAGCGGCGAAGCGGCGCTTGCACGTCCATCGGAAGCTTGCGGCGCGTGGTGCGGTCGAAACTGTCGAGGCTCTGAGGCGCGAACACGGATTGGACGCGCGAGGCCGGTACGGCAGGGGTCTCGGCGGGAGATAGCGTATCGTGCATGCTTGACCTCAGGCCGTCCACCGGTAGATCCAGACTTCGGAAATCGGTTTACCATCCGCAAGCAAAGAGCATCGCAAATCCGCTTCGATCGAACCCGCTGCCGGCTCATATTCGAAAGCGACACGATGGCCCCCGGAAACCCGGTTTCGCCGGATGGTAGCGTTCACGATAGTTCCTGCACTCGCGGTTAGTTCCATGATGCGGCCCTTATCGCCGCAAAATTCGACGGAATCATCGCACAGGTTGAACTCTTCGGTTCCGGCAAAGTCAATGTTGAACAGCCGCCGGCCAGCATTCTGCAACGATGCGCCCACGAGCGTCTGTGCCACGGTGGCGTAATTGATGCGTAGCGGCGGAGCGTCGCACCATGTCAGACGATATTTGTAGGCGTAGCTTGCGCCCGCCGCCAGCGGCTCTTTCGGGTGCCAGTAAGCCACGATGTTGTCGAAGTACTCGGTGGTGGTCGGCAGTTCGACCAGATCGACCGAACCAAGGCCGAAGCTTTCGCGCGGCTCGACCCAGAGGCTCGGGCGCTGCTCGTAATGCGCCTCGAAATCTTCGTAGCGGTCGCCTCGCCGTTCGCGCTGTATGAGGCCGAAGCCGCGCACAGCGTTGTCGACGAACGCGGAAAACTGAACGCGCGGCGGATTGATGAGCGGCCGCCAGATATGCTCGCCCTTGCCGTTCCAGATCGCGAGGCCGTCTGAATCGTGGACGCGGTTGCGAACCTCGTCGGCGAGATAGGAAGAGCTGGGAGCGAAATAGAACATGCTCGTCAGTGGCGCGATCCCGGCATAGGCCATGGTCCTGCGCGGAAAGAGCGTGCAATCCACATCCATGACCGTGTTAGCGCGAACCGAGATGACGAACTTGTAAGCTCCCGACACGCTTATACTGTCAAGCAGTGCAAAAACCGTGACCGAGGATGCGCCAGCATCGGGTCTTACGATCCAGAAAGAGCGGAAAACCGGAAACTCGTCATGCGGCGGTTGCGCCGTGTCGATCGCGAGCCCTCGCGCCGAAAGCCCGTAGCCCTGTCCGCTCGCCTTCGCGCGGAAATAGCTCGCGCCCTGAAAGACGGCGAACTCGTCCATCTGGTTCGCCTTGTCGATTGGCGTGTGGATGCGGAAACCCGAGAAGCCGGGCGCGGTGCCCTCGGGCGGCGGCGTCACATTCTGCCCGTAGGAAAAAAGGTCGGCGCGATACTTCAGTTCGGTCGCCCGGCCATCCGCCACGGTGAAAATTTGCACCGGCGTCGTGTACAGATAGCCCGCGCTGAAAAACTCCGCCGTGAAACCGAGATTGTCATTGGCCCAGAGCGCATCCTCGCGCTTGAACCGGATGTCGCGATACTGGTCGTAATTCAGATCCTTATAGCTTTCCGGGATGGTGTCCGCGGGCGGCGCATAGGGAGACGCCGAAAGCTGGCGCGCGCGCTCGACGAGCGTCTCGAAGGAAAACGGCTCGCTGCCTTCGGCGCGCGCCTCGCCGATGACATCCGCATGCCGCGCAAAATAGAGCGCGGCCGCAAAGCCGGCGCCGAACTTCAGGACATCCCGTCTGTCCATGGTGCATTGCCCTCCAAACGCCGGAGTCATCAAAAAATCCGAGGAGGTCGGAGAGAGCGCGTCAGCGCGCCCACCGGAATATCCAGGTTTCCGAGACGGCCTTGCCATCGACCGACAGTTGCGCGCGCAGATCCGCCGGGTCGCTGCCCGAAGTCGCGTATTCGAAGCGCAGCCGCTGCTGCCCCGCTTCCGGCCCCGCAACGACGCGTACATTGCGCACCTCGCCAGCCGAGGCCGTGACCTGCGCTGCCAGTGCCGACGGATTGCAGCCTTCGCAGCGCTCCGTGTTCGCGAAGTCGACGATGAAAGCGATGTCGCCCGACTTGGTTTCGCCGATGCGCGTCTGCGCGACGCTTGCGCGCCGGTTCTCGATGGGCGGGGTCCAGCACCAGTGCATCCGGTAGCGGTAGCGATGGCCAATGCCGGGCCCAAGCCCATCCTTCGGCCGCCAGAAACAGACGATGTTTTCGTTGATTTCTTCCGGCGCGGGCAGTTCGATCAGATCGATGGAGCCCTCGCCCCAGTCACCCACCGGCTCGATCCAGAGCGAAGGGCGCTTCTCGAACTGCGCGTCGGTGTCCTGATAGGCAGCGAACGAGCGCTCCTTCTGGATGAGGCCGAAGCCTTTAGGCGCCTTGTCGACGAACACGGAAAATTGCAGCCGCTCGGGATTGAGAAGCGGACGCCAGATCTGCTCGCCCTGGCCGTTGAGGATCGCCAGCGCCTCGGAATCGTGCACGCGCGGGCGGAAGTCGCGCCGCTTCGGCGCGGCGGACGGTCCGAAGAAGAAGCGGCTGGCAATGGGAGCGATGCCCGCATAGGCGATGCGGCGGCGCGGGTAGATCGTTGCCTCCGTGTCGATGATCGTATCGAAGCCGGGCGTCACGGTGAACTTGTAGCGACCGACCGCGCTCACGCTGTCGAAAAGCCCATGCACCACGAGCGACTGATCGACCGGGCGCGGCCGCTCGATCCAGAACGAGCGGAACAGCGGGAAGTCTTCCCCGCCCGTCTGTCCTGTGTTGATCGCCAGCGCGCGCGCCGAAACGCCGAAGACCTGACCGCTCGCGATGGCGCGGAAGTTCGTCGCGCCGAGAAATCTCAGGAAGTCGCGGAAAACGCCGAGACGGTCGATCTGCGCCTGCGCGTGGAACCCGGCGAAATCGGACTGTGCCGGTGTAGCCGGAGCCTTCGCGGGCGGGTTGAACTCGAAAGCATCGGCGGCATACGGAATCTTCGTCGCGCGCCCGGCTTCCACCTGAAACAGCTCGACCGGGAAAGCAAAGATCGCGCCCGCTGTGTGGTAAGGCTCAAGACGGAAAGGCGCGTTATCGTTACGCCAGAGCGCCTGATCGTCCTTGTAGACGATTGCGCGATTGTACTGCTCCCAGGTCAGGTTCGCGAGCGCTTCGTCGACCTTCTTGTCGGGGGCTTTGAACGGCTCGTCGGCGCGGCGGCGCGCGAAGGCATCGAGCAGCTCTTCCGAGAACGGGTAGGAATCAGGGCTGTCGGGCGACAGGTTGATCTGCGCGAACGACGGCAGCGGGAACGCAGCCGCGGCGGCTGTGGATGCGGCAAGCTTGAGCCACGTGCGACGGTCCATTCCCCCAACTCCCGAAAGTAATCTGCCGTGCAGCGCGAAAGGTCGCCCCGATCAGGTCAAAATGCGACCGGACGGCGCCACGACAAGGTGTCCGTTCAAGACCGGATACAAATATTTTTACCCCGCCTAAGCAAGAGACGGTTTCGGGTTTTTTGGGGCGAATTTGAGGCGCTTTCCGGGGTTTCCGGCAGGAAGCCGCAGGCGGCGTCCGCCTGCTTCGGAAAAGCGCGAGCGCGCCCTTCCTGAGCCCCGGCCATGCCTCGCAACGTCGCCCCCCCTTGATCTTGCGTGTTATGGAAGACTATCTGACCGGTTGGGCGCCGTGGCCTTGCCGCGAGCCTCAACCGCAAGCGGGTGCGAATGATACGCTGGAAATCGAAATCCGTGCCGGGCCTTCTCATGGCCTGCCTCGTTCTTGCAGGGCTCGCGGCGGCGGAAGCCGCGCCCAGGAAGCATGTCGAGGTCGATCTTCTGTCGGAGCGGACCGCCGTCGTCCCCGGCGAGACGATTACCGTCGCCGTGCGCGAGCGGATCGAGCCCGAATGGCACACCTACTGGATCAATCCGGGCGATTCCGGCGAGCCGACGTCCATCGCCTGGACTTTGCCGCAGGGCTTCGAAGCCGGTCCGATTCAGTGGCCGCTGCCCGATGTCATCCCGATTACGCCGCTCGTCGACTATGGCTATAGCGGAGACCTTCTGCTTCTCACCGACATCGTCGTGCCGAAGGATGCCGCCGGCGACAACGTGACGCTCGCCGCGAAGGTCAATTATCTCGTCTGCAAGGACATTTGCGTCCCGGAAGAGAGCGAAGTCCGATTGACGCTTCCCGTGGCTGCGGGTGCTGCCGCGCCGTCGGAACACGCGGCGGCCATTGCGAAGGCCCGCGCGACGGTGCCGGTGCCGCTTTCGGGTTCGGCGTCCTATTCGGTGAACGCCGCCAAAGGAGAGCTACGGCTGACCGTCAGCGCGGACGCTTCGCTCCTCAACGGCACGACGGATGCACGCTTCTTCCCGCTCGGGTGGGGCGCGGTTTCCAACTCGGCCCCCCAAAAAATGGCGCTCGACGGCGGCAAGCTCACGCTCGACCTGAAGCAGGGCGAAACGAAAGAGACGCCCGACAAGCTGGAAGGGGTGCTGGCCCTCACGAAGGGCGGCGAGCGCAAGGGCTATGTGATATCAGCGGCGCGCGGCCCGGACGGTGCGGCGCTCGGCGCGCCCGCGAAGCTTGCCGAGGGCGGCGGGTCTGGCGACGGCGGCATCGCCGAGGCTGTTGCACCATCGACCGGTGAGGCGGTTGCCGGCGACCGCTTCGCTGCGGACGAAGGCGCAGTGTCGAGCATCGCGCTCGCCATCCTGTTCGCGTTCCTCGGCGGCGCGATCCTGAACCTCATGCCGTGCGTGTTTCCCGTGCTCGCGATCAAGGCGCTCGGCTTCGCCAACAAGGCGGAAGGTGGGCACTGGCAGCAGGGCTTCGCCTATCTCGGCGGCGTGCTCGTGTGTTTCGCGGCGCTTGCCGCGCTCCTCGCCGTGCTGCGCGAAGGAAGCGCCGCCTTCGGCTGGGGCTTTCAGTTCCAGTCCCCTGCCTTCGTGCTGGCGCTCGCGATCCTGTTCTTCGTGATGGGGCTCAGCCTTTCCGGCGTCGTGTCCTTCGGCGGCGGTCTGATGAGCGCTGGCGACAGCCTCGCGCGAAAGCCCGGCAATGCGGGCTACTTCTTCACGGGCGTGCTCGCTGCCGTGGCGGCGACGCCCTGTACCGCGCCGTTCATGGGCGCGGCCATCGGCTATGCGCTGACGCAACCCGTGGCGGTACTCGCCGCCGTCATGCTGGGCCTCGGCATCGGCTTCGCGGCGCCCGTCGTGCTCCTGAGCCTCAGCCCCGGCTTGCAGCATATCCTGCCGAAGCCCGGCGCATGGATGGAGACGCTGAAACAGGTGCTCGCCTTCCCGCTCTACGCTACCGCCGCCTGGCTCGTGTGGGTGCTGTCGATCCAGACGGGCAGCGACGGCGTGATGGCGGCGGCGCTCGCCTTCGTCGGTGTGGGCTTCGCGGCGTGGCTGGCGGGCAAGACGGCCTATGCGCCGCTGCGGGCGAAGCTCGTCGCGCCCGTGCTCGGCGTCGCGGCTTTCGCTTTGTCTCTGTCGCTCGCGGAGACGGCAGGCAGCGTCAACATGGCGGCGAGCGCGGAGAAGGCAGCGCTGTCCGGCGAGACATTCACCAAGGCACGCCTCGACGGCCTCATCGCCGAGGGCAAACCCGTGTTCGTGAACCTGACCGCCGCATGGTGCATAACCTGCAAGGTGAACGAGCGCGTGGCGCTGAAGTCCGAGGCCGTTGCCGACGCCTTCGCGAAGCGCGGCATCACCTACCTCGTCGGCGACTGGACGAGCCGGAACCCCGAGATCACAGACCTGTTGCACAAGTTCGGCCGCGCGGGCGTGCCCCTTTACCTGTTCTATCCCGGAGGCGGGGCGGAACCGCGCGTACTGCCTCAGCTTCTGACGGTCGGGCTTGTCCTCGACGAAACGAAAACGAAGGCGAAAGTCGCCGGTCCATCCTCAAACAAGGGAGCCTGACGATGTCTTTCCTGAAACCGCTGGCCGTTCTCCTGGCAAGCGTCGCGATGACGGCGGCAGCTTCCGCCGCGCCCGAGGTGGGCAAGCCCGCGCCGGATTTCTCGGCCACCGACTCCAAAGGCAGGACGGTGAAACTCTCCGATTATCGCGGCAAGACCGTTGTGCTCGAATGGACGAACGACGGCTGTCCCTACGTGCAGAAGCACTATTCGACGAACAACATTCAGTCCCTTCAGAAAGACGCGGCCGCAAAGGGCATCGTCTGGCTGTCGATCATCTCGTCCGCGCCGGGCGAGCAGGGCGCCGTTTCAGGCGCGGAGGCCGACAGGCTCAGCGAAACGCGCGGAGCCGCACCCGCCGCCGTGCTTCTCGATGCGGAAGGCAAGGTCGGCCGCCTTTACGACGCACGCACCACGCCGCACATGTTCATCGTGAACGGCGACGGTACGCTCGTCTACATGGGCGGCCTCGACGACAAGCCGACAGCCATCCCGTCCGACGTCAAGGCGGCGAAAAATTACGTGCGCGCCGCGCTCGACGACCTCGCGGCGGGCAAGCCGGTGGCGACGCCCGTAACGCGGCCCTATGGCTGCTCGGTGAAGTACAAGCACAGCTAGCAGGCAGGGCGCGCCGCGGCTGTCCGGCGGGCGGCGTGCGCCTCACGCACAACCTGTGGCCGAATGATCGCAGGTTATGCAGGAAATGCCCGTAACCCGTTGAGGCGTCATCCGCTCCGGGCTATGTATGCCGAATGATTATTCCGCGCAAATTGCCTCTAAAGGTAGCATTCGGCCTCGTCATTGCGATCGTGGTGGATTCCTCCATCCAGATTTTCTGGAAGACGGCGGTGCTGGATTTGCCAGATGACGCCTCGTTCTTCGCGATTTTCAGAGAACCTTTGTTCCTGGTCGTGGTTACGATCATGACGCTGCAATTCTTCAACTGGATGGTCGTGCTCGCCAACGCGGATCTGAGCTACGCCCAACCGGTCACTGCGCTGAGCTACGTTTTCGTGGCGGTCCTGTCGGCGATCTTCCTGCGTGAGTCGGTTGACGCCGTGCAGGCGCTCGGCATCGGCCTCGTGATTGCCGGGGTCTATTTCATCAGCCGCACGGATCACCTCACGAAGCGCGCGGAGCCGGAAGCGGAAGACGGCCTTCTTGCCGAGCGCGCCCAACATCCCGCGCGCCCTGTCGCTCTGCCTTCGCCGGCGCCGAAACTCGTCCATGCGTCAACCGACCTCAAGAGCCACGCGGCTTAGCGGCTCAAAGGGCGCGCCTCGACAGCCTGTGAACCCGCTTGACGCAAGAAGCTGATCGACGCTTGAAAACACAAACCACGGCGCCGCTTCTTGATCGACGGCGCGATGCTGCAATCGAGTCACGCAGTATCGCGAGCCTCGCTGCCCCTATCGTTTCGCGGATGGTAAACGATATGACAAGGATCATGGGCGTGGGAGATTTGGCATGAAACGGAATGCGGGCGGAAAGCTGCTGCTTTGTGCGGTATTGGCGCTGACGACGCTAGGCGGCGGCGTTGCCCGGGCGGACGATATCGGCTGTATCAGCACGGCGTTCCGCCTCATCGGCAAGAACGACAAGGTGTGCGTGAGCGCGTTCGACGACCCGAAAGTGCCGGGCGTGGCCTGCCATATCGCGCAGGCGAAGACAGGCGGCCTAGGCGGCACGATCGGGCTTGCGGAAGATCCGAGCCGCTTTTCGATCGCGTGCCGTCAGATCGGCCCGATCACGGTCGATATCGACAAGCTGGGCGAAAACGAGGAGGTCTACTCGGACCGCACCTCCATCTTTTTCAAGAAGACGCACGTCTACCGGACCGTAGACAAGAAGCGGAACACGCTTGTGTATGTGGCCATCAGCGACAAGCTGATCGACGGATCGCCGCAAAATTCGATTTCAACGGTGCCGGTCATGCCCTGGGCGGCGCAATAGAGTGACCGACGCGGTCACACCGGTCGGGCCTGATTTACGGCTTGGGCCGCAGAATATCAGGTTCAGGCGTTGCCGGGCGGGTTTTCCGTGTCGTTAGTGTCCTTCGGAACGAAAAGGCGTTCCAGGCGCTTGCCGAGCGCAAGGATCAGCGCGACCAGCACGGCGGCGGTGACGACAATGGGCCATGCGCCGAGGCCGCACGCCATCCCGATGCATGCCGTGAACCAGATGGCGGCGGCGGTCGTCAGTCCCCGAACCTTGTCGTTAGTGTCGCGGTGAAGGATCACGCCCGCACCAAGAAAGCCGATGCCGGTGAGCACGCCCTGAATGACCCGGCTCGATGCGTCCGCCTGAACGCCGGACGGATGCTCGCTCAAAAGGACTGCCAGCGCCGAGCCGAGTGCCACGATAGCGAGCGTGCGAATGCCGGTCGGCTTGCCGCGCGCTTCGCGATCGAGGCCGATGGCCGCCCCGACTGCGGCGGCAGCCGTGAGGCGCAGGACCGCATCGGGCCAGTCGATCATGCAAAAACTCCATCGCAACGGCCGGAAGAAGACAGTGCTCGCGCCACGGCCGCAGGCGGGACGGCAAAACGCGGTCCCGCAAAGAGTTCCGTACCCGGAGTCGAAATTGCCGCACATCGGAATGGGTTCTGATGCGACCTCCGCTGAGGACGAGCGGTGCCGGAATGGAAACCGCGCGGAGAGCGGCAAGCATCGATGCGCGTCGATGGGCGGCCTCGGCTTTGCTTCCAATGCCTCGCGAGGACGATGCCTTGGTGTCCGGCGCCAGGCTCAGGATTTCTGCGCAGCCCCGCACTCGACCGTTTCGCCCCGCTTTCGAGGCGTGGACGCGAAGGCGTCGTAAAGGCGAACGACCTCCGCCGCCGCTTTCCGCACGCCCGCCACGAAGGTCTCGTCCGGCTTGAAAATGCCGCTGTGGCCTGGATCGAGAAGGGCGACGAGCCGCAGCACCGCCGCGCGATCCTCCGCGCCCAGACCTTTCAGCACGTAACTTACGCCCGCGATCTCGCGCCGCTGCTTCTCGCCGAACGGCACGCGGCCACCCGATGGCGGCGAGCGCACCTCCGATCTGAGGTAATTGATCCCTCCGGCATTGGAGAGAGCGGCGATAGTCGAAGACAACCGTTCGAGGGCCTCCGCCTCGCGGTCGGAGAGTGCGCGGTCGAGTGCCGTCAGGCGGCGGCGAAGCGAGCGGATGCGCACCGCTTCCGGCTTCGCCGCCGCATCTTCGAGGATCGCAAGGCGCGTTTCGAGCGGGGTCAGGACCAGCCGGGCCCGGCGGCGTGCGACGACGGGCGCGCCGGGCGGCGTCAACACATCTCGCGTGAATGCGGTATGCTGGCGTCGCCAGTGTGAAGGGGCTTCGGAAAGCTCACCGCGTCTCTTCGCCTCTGTCATGCGCCCCTCGGTGCTTCTGCCCGCTGGAAAGCCAGCTGCCGATGACTCCTGCAATACGATCGACCGGGTTCGGCCCTGCATCCGCAGAAGGCAAAGCCCGGTTCAGCGGGATCGCCAAGGGGCCAGCGGCAGGCGCCATCCGGCAGATGCTCCAAAGCCGCAGCCCCGTAGATGGCGGAGGGCGCGTCGAGCGAGCGTCGCACCACGAGACCGCCGTCTTGCGGCTCGTCCCGCCTTGCGTGCTCGCGCAAGGCGCGCAGGCTGATGCCGTTACGGCGAAGGAGAGACCGCAGCGCCTTTGGGTTGACGCCGAGCGTTCTCGCGATATCGCTTGTCCTGAGCGTCGCGAGGGCTGCAACTATTTCGGTCAGGTCGCCCGTCGTCCAGCGCCGCCGTCCATGGATCGGTTGCGGGGCCGGTTGCGACAAACGCGAGAGAGCGATGGCAGGAAGAGTCGGGAAGGTGGCCTGCGTGGCTTCGGCGCGCGGAAGGCGAAGCGGGGTGAGATTACACATGGGATACAGCACCGGAAAAGAGTGAACGCTTCAATGCAAAAAACTACACATAACGTGTAAAATTATCGTAAGTATCTTTCTATTGGGGAGTAAATGGGGTGGCCACACTCGCGAGGGACGGCTGCCGGGAGAAAGAGGTCATGTTCGGTTCTTGCGGGCGGGGAGCAGACAGGCCCCGGCGACCTGCTATACGGGCGGTTGCATCACAAAGCCCCGCGAATCAGATCAAACTCCGACGTTCCCTCACCAGGCCCCTTTTGGCACACGTATTACACAGTGCGTGTAGGTAGGCAAAGTACGATGCGAGACTGGACTCCCGATGAACTCAGATCGATTGCGGATCGCCTTCGGCGAGCGCGCATCGATGCCGGGTATGACAAAGCGAGCGACGCGGTCCGCAAATTCGGCTGGGGTTATAGCCGCTACATGAACTACGAGAATGGCGAACGCGCTGTTCCGCCGAAGCAGGCCATCCTGTTTGCCGCCGCATTTGGCGTTACGGTCGATTACATATATTTCGGCAAAGGATATTCTTTAAACAAAATTGAAAGGGTGGAGCCGTTATCCTCTCCAAAGACCCGTCACATACCCTTGCTGGCGCTCGATAACATGGACGAACTGAAACGCATCGCTGAGGGATCCGAGCCCACATCCTCCACGGCAATGCCGGTCTTCGGCGACGAGGCATTGCCCGGCCGCTGCGTCTTCATCGACATCCGTGACAAGTCCATGACCCACCCCCATGAGCCAGTCTCTTTCGAGCCGGGCGACAAGGCGCTCATCGACCTCGACGCTGTGCCGTCGCCGTCCGATTTCGTGCTGGCGCTCGTGCCCGAGGAACAGACCGCCCTCTTTAGACTCTACCGCGAGGTCGGTCGCGCGGAGGACGGCTCGATCATCGTCGATCTCGTTCCTCTCAACCCCAATTTCCGCACGATCCGCATTTCGAGCATATCGCCGGGTCAGGTCATCGGAGTTTGCCGCAGTATTCACCGCGTTTTCGACCTGACGATGCCGCTGCAGCGTCCGCGCCTCGGTTGAACGTCGGCACCGTGAACCCGTGCTCCAAGAACAGCGGGCAAAAGCAGGCGGTGCGCTTGAAAAGCGGCGCTGCGGCCTATATGGCGAAGTTCATTGCAGCAGGCGAGCACGATGAACCACGACTCCTATCCCGACACCTACATCGCGAGCATTCTTCACAATGCGAAGTCTTTCGCCATGGTCGGCGCGAGCGCGAACACCGTGCGCCCGAGCTATTTCGTGCTGAAATATCTTCTCGCGAAGGGCTATCGCGTATTTCCGATCAATCCGGGGCATGCCGGCGGTGAAATCCTCGGCCAGAAGGTTTTTGCAAGCCTCGCCGATCTGGCGGAGCCGGTGGATGTCGTGGAAATCTTCCGCAGTTCGGGAGCCGCGCAGGGCATCGTGGAAGAGGCGGTTGCGCTGAAAGACAAGCTTTCGATCAAGACGATCTGGATGCAGCTTGGCGTGCGCAGCGACGAGGCGGCACGGCTCGCCGAGAAGGAAGGGCTCAAGGTTGTCATGAACCGCTGTCCGAAGATCGAATATGGCAGGCTCTCGGGCGAAATCGGCTGGGTCGGCGTCAACAACAACCGCATCTCAAGCCAGAAACCCATCATTCTCGGCAAAGGCTATCAGCAGCTTTCCATCGGTCGCGACAAATCGTAGAACGGCAGCATGCCGTCTGATGCTTCCGATTCAGGCTTGACGCCCCTCGCGTTGAAACTTCGCCGCGCCATCGCGGAACGGGGCCCGATCCCGCTTCACGATTATATGGCGGCGTGCCTCTACGATCCCGAGCACGGCTATTACCGCAAGCGCAATCCTCTGGGGCGCGGAGGCGACTTCATTACGGCACCGGAAATCTCGCAGGTGTTCGGCGAGTTGATCGGACTTTGGGCCGCGCAGGTCTGGATGCAGATGGGCCAGCCGCGGCACGTGCGCCTCATCGAACTCGGGCCGGGGCGCGGGACGCTGATGGCGGACGCGCTTCGGGCCGCCCGCGTCGTGCCCGGCTTCCTTCATGGCACCGCCGTGCATCTCGTGGAAAGCTCCGAGATGCTGAGGGAAACGCAGAAGGCGACGCTCGCACGATCTCCTGTTTCCGTGCAGTGGCATGACGATTTGACCCAAGTGCCGGGAGGCCCTGCCATCGTCATCGCCAACGAATTCCTCGACTGTCTGCCCGTCCGGCAGTTCGTGTTCGACGGCGCCCCCAAAGCATGGCGCGAGCGCGTGGTCACCTTCTGCGATGGCGACTTCCGGCTCGCGAGATCTGCAGACGTTGCGCAGCCGCCGTTGACAGCCGTATCGCACGGCGCTCCCCAAGACGGCGACATCCTCGAACACTGTCCCGGCATCGCGCCGCTTTTCGCCACCTTCGCGGCTCGCTCGGCTGACGCGCCTCTTGCGGCGCTTGCCATCGATTACGGCTACACGAGGCCGGCCTTCGGCGAGACGCTGCAAGCCGTCCGGCACCACAAGTTCGCCGGGCTGTTCGACGCGCCGGGTCAGACGGACCTTACCGCGCATGTGGACTTCGCGCTCTTGGCACATGTCGCGCAAGATGCCGGCTTCGACGTCTTCGGGCCTTTGACCATGGGCGAATGGCTTCTGCGTCTCGGCGTCGAGGCTCGCGCCAACCAGCTTCTCGCCCGCGCATCGGCGGAGGAAGCGCGCGCCATAGCGCAAAGCATCGCCCGCCTCGTCGATCCGGCGCAGATGGGGACGCTTTTCAAGGTCCTTTCATGGACGCGTGGCATATCGGACCCACCGCCGCCTTTCGGCGGGCAAGGCTAGAAGGAATGACGATGGCTGACGCGGTGACGTTCAAGGCAGCGGAGGGGCTTTCGATCCCCGGCGTCAGGCATGGCTTCTTCCTGCGTACGGGCGGCTTGTCCGAAGGCATCTACGCGTCGCTCAATTGCGGGCGCGGCTCCCGCGACCGGCGCGAGGCGGTCGAGGAAAACCGCGCGCGCGTGGCCGCCGTCCTCGGGGTTCCTTCCCTGTCTCTGATCGGTCCTTATCAGATCCATTCGGCGAAAGCGGTGATCGCGCACGAGCCCTGGGAGCCTGCCGACGCACCTGAGGCGGACGCCATCGTGACAGCAACGCCGGGGCTTGCCGTCAGCGTGCTCACGGCCGATTGCGCGCCCGTTCTTCTCGCCGATGCGGAGGCGGGCGTCGTCGCGGCCGCCCATGCCGGATGGAAAGGCGCGAAGGCGGGAGTGCTCGAAGCCGCCGTCGCCGCCATGGAAAGCCTCGGCGCGAAGGCCTCGCGCATCAGGGCGGCGGTCGGCCCGGCCATCTCCCAACGCGCCTATGAGGTGGGGCCGGAATTCCGCACGGCGTTCATCGACGGTGCGCCAGAGAAAGCCAAGTATTTCTCGGACGCGTTCGGTCCTCGACCTCATTTCAACTTGTCAGCCTATGTGGTTGATAGTCTTGACGCGGCTGGGGTGAAATCGGCGGAAGATATCGGCGTCTGCACGGCCGAGAACGAATCGATTCTCTTCAGTTACAGACGTGCTTGCTTGCGCTCCGAGCCGGACTACGGACGCCAAATTTCCGCCATTCTGGTCGGGTGATGTGGATAACTAGGGGGCTTAAACCGGATTTTAACGTGTTTTTGGGGCGCTTCGCCGCTTTGGGCCGCGTCGTTCTGGACGCATTTTACGGCGACCGCTAAATTTCGTGCGTTATAAAGATTCGGCGGAATTATAGGTGCCGGTATAGTCAAGTACCGCCGTTCCTGAAGCAAAAAAGCAAGGAGTGGAGAAAGTGACGCG
This sequence comes from Rhodomicrobium sp., assembly GCF_047605405.1. NCBI lineage: Bacteria > Pseudomonadati > Pseudomonadota > Alphaproteobacteria > Hyphomicrobiales > Hyphomicrobiaceae > Rhodomicrobium > Rhodomicrobium sp. Next base: position 16,675 of record NZ_JASGFR010000042.1, read on the forward strand.
CGAGAACAAACTGGCCGCGCAGAGCGCAGCTCGCCGTGCCGCGTCGCTCTTGACTGGGGGACTTATGCTTGCCGGCCTCGCCGGGTGCAGCGGTGATCTCTTTCAGAATAGCGACAACGCCAGCCTGACTCAGAAGGCCAAGCCCGCTGTCGCCCTGTCCGCCGGACAGGGTGTTCCGCAGACTTATGCAAGCAAGGTCGACGAGCAGCTCGCTGCCTCGATCAAGGCCAAAGGCGTCGTCCTCGTCGACGCGAAGGACGCCCAATATATTCTTAAGCCGACTTATGCGGCTGCCACCGAAAAGAAGGGCACCAAGATCGCCTATGCGATCGATGTGACCGACAAGGCGGGCAACAAGGTTCGTACGATTTCCGGCGAAGAGATCGTTTCGAACAAGCGCGGCGGCGACAACTGGAAGCATTTGAACGACGAGGGCATCCAGAAAGTCGCTCTCAAGTCGGCTACAGATGTGGCGCTGTGGGTTGAAAACCCGAACGCTCCGCAGGCGGCTCCCGCCGTTGCGGCGGCACAGCCCGCGACGCCCGTGAAGGCAGCCGCGGCCCCGGCTGCGGCTCCGGCACCCGTGAAGGCGGCTGCGGCTCAGCCCGCGGCACCGAAGGTGCGCCAGCCCGCTCCTGCCGCCGAGCCTTCGCTGGCTTCGGCTGTTGCCGCTCCGGCGCCGCGTGCGCATGCTGCGGCCCATCCGGCTGAAGTGGTGGCGGTTGTGTCCGGGGTGACCGGCGCTCCCGGCGACGGCAAGACTTCCCTGACCGAAGCCATGAAGCGCGCGCTCAATCGCCAGGGCATCAAGCTTTCGTCATCGGCGGCGCCCGGTTCCTACAAGATCCAGGGACAGGTCGAGATGGGTGCGGCCCAGAACGGCCAGCAGCCGATCACGATCCGCTGGGTGGTGGTCGATCCGGCCGGCAAGCAGCTTGAGAAGACCGTGGTCCAGAACAACAAGATCGGCGCGGGCGCTCTCGATGGCCCATGGGGCGAGATCGCGGATCAGGCGGCTGGCGCGGCGGCGGCGGAGGTTTCCAAGCTGCTTAGTAAGGCACCCACCGGCCAGGCTCAGGCTGGAAACGGCACCTCGGGCTAATTCCGAAGTCATAATAACTCAACCTGTGGGTAGCCATGCGGCGCTCACAGGTTTACAGATGACGAGCGCGCTGGTAGAAGCGCGCTCGTTGTCGTTTGTGCACAACTCACGTTACCCAATGGACAATCCCGCATCATGAAGCTGGTCGCTGGCAATAGCAATCGGCCCCTGGCTAACGCCATCGCCGCTTATCTGAAGACACCGCTGACGGAATGCCTCGTGCGCCGCTTCTCGGACATGGAAATCTTCGTCGAGGTGCGTGAAAACGTACGCGGCGAGGACATCTTCGTGATCCAGTCGACATCCTACCCGGCAAACGACAATCTGATGGAGCTGCTGATCCTTACCGATGCGCTGAGGCGCGCCTCGGCGCGGCGCATCACGGCGGTCATCCCGTATTTCGGCTACGCCCGGCAGGACCGCAAGACGCTGCCCCGCACGCCGATCTCGGCGAAGCTCGTGGCGAACCTCATCACGCACGCCGGCGCTGATCGCGTGCTCACCGTCGATCTCCACGCCGGCCAGATTCAGGGCTTCTTCGACATCCCGACGGACAACCTCTATGCCGCGCCGGTCATGGTCCGCGACATCACCAAGCGCTACACCGACGGTAACATCACCGTCGTCTCGCCGGACGTTGGCGGCGTGGTCCGCGCGCGCAGCCTCGCCAGCCGCATCGACGCGCCGCTCGCCATCATCGACAAGCGCCGGGACCGTCCGGGAGAGTCCGAGGTGATGAACGTGATCGGCAACGTCACCGGCCGTCACTGCATCCTCATCGACGACATCATCGACTCGGGCGGTACATTGTGCAACGCGGCGCACGCCCTGATCGAGAAGGGCGCGTCGTCGGTCGCGGCCTATGCCACGCATGGCGTGTTTTCGGGGGGCGCGGTCGCCCGCATTCAGGCGTCGAAGATCGATACGCTCGTCATCACGGATACGATCGTGCCGACCGAGGCCGTGCGCGTGGCGGGCAACATCGAGGTGTTGTCTCTGTCCGCGCTGATCGGCGAGGCGATCCTTCGCACATCCGGCGAGGAGTCGGTCTCAAGCCTGTTCGATTGATCGATCCGAAAACGCACATGTCTTTCAAACGCGAAATGGCCGGGATTTCCCGGCCATTTGCATTGCGGGGCGCGCGTTTTTACTTGAGGGAAGCTCGTTGAGAACTGCCGAACTCATAGCGGATGCCGACCATGACATCGTGACTGGCGATCGCGCTCGTTCCGCTCAGCGGTTCGCCGCCCGATGCGCTCACCTTCATATCTCCCGCGTCGACGTAGCGATAGCCGATGTCGAGCGCCAGCCGCTCTGAAAGCGCATACGACACGCCCGCGCCGACGCTCCACGCAAAGTTCGTTGCGTCCTTTTTGTCGGTGAAGCTGTCATAAGTAACGCCTTCGAGCATCGCGCGCGTATTTTTATAGTTCACAAAGCCCCAGCCGATGCCGCCGCCGATATAGGGCGTGAGCGCAGTGCCGGTATGAATGTCGTACCAGACGTTCGCCATGAACGTATTGAGGGTGACAGTGTCGGCCTGCGTCATGACGGCGGGATTGGCGGGATAATAAACGCCGCCGTAGGTCGTTGAATACGTCATGTCTCGCGTGGACGACACCTCGGCGGCATCGCGCGCCGTGTAGTCGAGTTCGAGGCGGACAGGCAGGCCGGTCTTCGATGCGAGATTGTAACCGAGCGAGACGCCACCGCCCAACACTGTGTCGGTCTTGTCGGGAAACGCCCAGGATTGGGCGGTCCCGGAATACGGGATTTGGTTTTCATCGTAGAACAAGTATTCGCCCTGAAGAACGCGGCGGTCGCTGAACGAAGCGATGCTCGCGCCGATCTTGGCGCCGACATAAAGGCCCGACAGGGTAGTTTCCTGCGCATGCGTCGGCGTCGCGAGACAAAGCGCGGCGAGCGCGGGCAGGATGTTGATCCGGGATAATTTCATTGCAACCCTCTGATTTAAGTGCCGAAGCGAAGGGTTACGTCCACGCCGCCGAAATGCAACATGGTGTTGCAAATTAGAACTCTTCCATTTGCAACATGTTGTTGCGAAGCAACTCGTTCCAGAATGGTTTTAAATCGAGACGGGGATGAGCGAGAAAGACGACAGGCCCGAACAGAAGCCGGGGCGTCCCGCGCGTATATCGCGCGCCGCCATCGCCGAATGCGCACTCGAAGTCGGGCTCGACAGTGCAACGATGGTTACGATCGCGGGGCGGCTCGGCGTCGACCATTCTTCGCTTTACCGCCATGTGAAAGGGCGCGACGATATCATCTCGGCCGCCATCGATGTCGCGGTGGAGCGGATCGACTGGACGCCGCCCGCCCGCGACTGGCGTGAGGCTGTCGAGATGACGGCCGAAGCGGCCTGGGCGATGTACGAGGCGCATCCCGGCCTTGCCGAGGCGATTCGTACGCTTGAGACGACCCCGCCCGCTATCGTCCGCGCCTTTGCGGCGATGTGCCATCGTCTGGAGGGGTTCGGCTTCGCGAGGCTCGATGCAATTCTTGTGGTCGATACAGTCATGGACATGACAAACGACTCGGCGGTTGCGCTGCGCCGTCTCCGCCAGCCCGCTCAAAAAAAAGGACAAACGGTTGAAGTCGCCAAGGCGGAAGCCTGGAAGCCGGTGGAACACTCCGACACTTATGCCGCGATCAGGGCGGCGACGTGGGCGGCATATGCAGGCGATCCGAAAGGGTGGTGGCGGCGGAAGCTCGCCCTCGTCCTGGCTGGCGCCGCCGCGTTGCATCCCGATATCTCATGAAGAACGTCGGAGGCGCGGCTTTCAGCGGGTCATCGAAACGAAGATTGCCTGAATAAACCAGCTTATTGTCTTTCGCAGCGCTTGCCTTTATAGAGAGGGTTTGAGACATCCCTGAGTGCAGAACGTCCGCGTGCTTGATCGCCGCACAGACGCGCTCATCCAACAAAACAGAGACAAAAATGGCTGAGGTTATCGAACTCAAGGCGCAGGCGCGCGAAGGCACCGGCAAGCTTGCGAACCGCGCGCTCCGGGCACAGAAGCTCGTTCCGGGCGTCGTTTACGGCGGCGAAAAGAGCCCCGCGAATGTCACGCTCGAATATCGGCATGTCTGGCAGCACTATCAGACTGGCCATTTCCTCTCGACGGTCTACCTGCTCGACATCGACGGCAAGAAAGAGCGCGTGATCCCGCGCGAGGTGCAGGTCGATCCGGTGCGCGATTTTCCGATTCACGTGGATTTCCTGCGCGTCTCGAAGTCCTCGCGCCTCGAAGTCGAAATCCCTGTGCACTTCATCAACGAAGAAGCGTCGCCCGGCCTGAAGCGCGGCGGTGCCCTCAACATCGTGCGCCACTCGGTCGAACTGTCCTGCCCGGCGGATTCGATCCCGGATCACATCACGGTCGACCTGACCGGCTACGACATCGGCGACAGCATTCACATCTCCGCCGTGAAGCTTCCGGCTGGCATCACGCCCACCATCACGGACCGCGATTTTACGGTCGCAACGATCGCGGGCGCGGCTGCGCAGATATCGGAAGAGGCGGCTGAAGCCGCCGCGGCTGAAAAGAGCGAGTAGCATCCTCCCATACCAGTTCGGCGTTCATCATCGATAAAATGTGAGAGATTTCATCATGAAGCTGATCGTCGGATTGGGTAATCCGGGTGAGAAATATCGTGGCAACCGCCACAACATCGGTTTTCTGGCGGTTGACGAATTGGCGAGGGGCTACGGTTTCTCGCCGTGGAAGAAGCGGTTTCAGGGGCTGGTCGCCGAAGGGCAGATCGGCCTCGTTCGCGCCATCCTCTTGAAACCCGCGACCTTTATGAACGAGAGCGGCCGCGCCGTCGGCGAAGCCCTCCGCTTCTACAAGCTGGCCGTCAGCGATGTGATCGTCATCCACGACGAGATCGACCTCGAACCCGGCAAGATCCGCGTGAAGACTGGCGGTGGCAATGCCGGTCACAACGGCCTCAAGTCCATCACCGCGCATGTCGGCAACGATTATCGCCGGGTGCGGCTGGGCGTCGGTCACCCCGGCGATAAGGCGCTCGTCGCCAATTACGTCCTCCACGATTTTGCGAAAGCCGATGAGGAATGGCTCGTGCCGCTCCTCGAAGGAGTCGCGCGCGGAATGACGAACCTCGTGGAAGGAAAAGAGGCCAGTTTTTTGAGCGAGGCCGCCCGGGGACGGAAGCCACTCCCGAAGGCGGCAGAGGAAACGGGCGCCGCTGAAGCACCGGCTGCGGCGCGTGAGACGTCCGATGAGCGCATCCCGGCAGCAGCGGAGGCGATTGCTTCGGATGCTGTTGCGGACGCGCCAGCCGAGGAAACGACCGCCGAGGGAGGCGTCGCTTTCGCGTCGGTCGAGGATGCCATCGCGTCTCTCGGGATCGAAACGCCGAGTTCGATAGAAGCTCCCATTGTCGAGGAAGTCCCGGCACCTGCCGAAACAGAGGCAGAGGCCGCTCCGCAGGCGGTGGCAAGCGAGACGCAGGAACCGGAAACCGAAGCCGCCGCTGGCGTAGTGCCAGAAATCGTCGCCGAGCCCGTAGCCGAAGCTCCCGCCATGGAGCCCGCAGACATCGGCGACGTGATCTCCCAGCCGATTGCCGAAGCGCCAGCCGTTGAGCCCGTCGCGGCTGAAGAAAACGCGGTTGAGCCAGAGGTTACAGCCCCCGCCGCCGAGCCCGTTGCGGTGGAAGAGGTGAGCGAAACCACAGCCGACCCCGAAGCGGAAGCGCTTGCTGCAATCGTCGCGGCAGCGACGAAGCCCATCGAACCGATGCCCCTTCCTCCGATCACGGTATCGGCGGGGCGCGACGGAAGTGGCGGCGCTGTATCCTCCGCCGTTGTTCTCCCTCATCCCGACGCCGCCGGTTCGACAGAAACCGTCTTCGATCTGGAGCGCGAAGTGCCGCCTCAGCGCGTGCCGCGCGATCAGGAAATCCTCGCCGCAAGGGAAGCGCTCGAGGCCACCGCACCGAAGCAGCCCGAGGCCGATGCAGCGCCGGTGGCGACGACCGGCGACGAAGACGCCGTCGTCGGCCTGTCCGGCGAAGCTGAAGCGAGCGCTGTTGTGAACGCAGCCGCCGAAGAGGCGACTTCTGAAGAAACTCCCGAACAAGGCGCCCACATAGCTGAGTCGCAGGTGGAATCCTCCGCCGAGCCCGAAACCGAACAGGTGCCGCTCGCGACAGAGGAGCCCGCCGAAACGCTCAACGCCGCGCCGAGCGTGGATGAAGAGACGACCGAGGCGGAAACGACCGTAACGGTCGATGAGGCTCCTGTCCAAGCCCCGGCGGTTGAAGAGGCTTTCTCCGCGCCCGTCGAGGTTTCGGAAGACGCGCCCCATCAGGACGGCGTAGAGGCAAGCGTCGTCGAGCCGGAGCCGGTCACAGAGCCAATTCACGCAGGATCGCCGGAGCCGGCACCGGAGCCCGAGCCGATCATCGACCCGGTTCCCGCGCCAGAGCCGCAGCCTGTGCCCGAGCCGGAGCCCGTCAGCGATCCGGACCCCGTGCCGGAACCTGCACCCATCCCCGGTCCGGACCCGGTTCAGGAACCCGAGCCCACGCCTCTCCCCGAGCAGGCACAGGCTTCCGCCCCGGTCCATTCCGAGCGCGAGCTGGAATTTGCAGGCGCAGCCGCGGCAGCCGTCATCGAAAGGCCGAGCGCTCCTGAAAATCCGTCCGTTCCGGATTCCGGCGGCGAGCCAGCCTCCACCCCGGTTGCCAACAAGAAGGGCGGCGGCTTCTTCAGCTGGTTCCGCCGACGCGTTCGGGGTTGACGCGAGAGGCTGCGGCGGGTCTCTTCGGTGAGCCCGCTGGCTGGACTTCGGTCGCGCAAGACCTTATAGCAACCGAAGGCTGCTGCGAGGCGCGTGCAAGACCCCTTGTCGCATGAACCGCCAGCGGCATGGCGACAGCGAGGTTTTGCAGCACGGTTCGCCCCTTCGGGAGCGGCGGTGCGCCTTGGGAATGAGGCTGCCGCCGGATTGCCGCCTCACCGGGCTCCTTTGCGGTTCATCGTATGGGCTGACCGGCTTACCGATTTGAGTCGTTTTTTCACGCGAACATGCATCCCCTTCGCCTGAAAAGCTCACAGACAAAGCATCGACAGGACGTTTCATGGGTTTCAAGTGCGGTATCGTCGGCCTGCCAAACGTGGGTAAATCCACGCTTTTCAACGCCTTGACACAGACGGCGGCAGCGCAGGCCGCGAATTATCCCTTCTGCACGATCGAGCCGAATGTGGGCGAGGTCTCAGTGCCCGACGAGCGCCTGCAGAAAATCGCGGCCGCCGCGAAATCCGCCGCGATCATCCCGACGCGCCTGACCTTCGTGGATATCGCCGGGCTCGTGCGCGGTGCGTCGAAAGGCGAGGGTCTCGGCAACAAGTTCCTCGCCAACATCCGCGAGTGCGACGCGATCGCCTATGTGCTCCGCTGCTTCGTGGACGACGACGTGACGCATGTCGAGGGCCGCGTCGATCCGCTGGCGGATGCGGACACAATCGAAACGGAGCTTATGCTCGCCGATCTGGAAAGTTTGGAACGCCGCCGCCCCGCCCTCGAAAAAAAGGCCAAGGGCAACGACAAGGAAGCGAAGACCGCGATCCAGCTGATCGACGTCGCGCTGAAATACGTTTCCGAGGGAAAGCCCGCGCGGCTAGCACTGGCGGAGATCCCCGAGGCCGATCATCGCGCTTTCCGCAACCTTCAGCTTCTCACCGCGAAACCCGCGCTCTACGTCTGCAATGTGGACGAGGCAAGCGCGGGGACGGGCAACGCCTTTTCAAGGATCGTGGAGGATCGCTACCGGCCGGAAGGCGCGGAAGTGGTCATCATCTCGGCCAAGATCGAGTCCGAGCTTGCGCAACTCGACGAGGAGGAGCGCACGCTTTATCTCGCTGAGCTGGGGCTCACCGAGCCGGGCCTCAACCGCCTGATTTCAGCGGGCTATCATCTTCTCGACCTCATCACCTACTTCACCGCAGGGCCAAAGGAAACCCGCGCCTGGACGATCACCAAGGGCACGGCGGCCCCTGCTGCCGCAGGCGTGATTCACTCGGATTTCGAGAAGGGCTTCATCCGTGCGGAGACGATCGCCTATAGCGATTTCGTTTCGCTCGGCGGCGAGACAGGCGCCAAGGAGGCAGGAAAATTCCGCCTCGAAGGCAAAGACTATGTCGTCAACGACGGCGACGTCTTGCACTTCCGCTTCGCGAATTAGTCAAGCGCGGTTCAGCACGCATCGCGATGTGAACAGCGCGCGTCCCTAATTCCGCAGACCGGATTCGGCTCACCATCCACGGCTTCGACACCGCGAGCGGTTTCGCGCAAGGCGCGTGGCCGCTTGCTCTGCGCCCCCGCAAGCAGAACTGCGACTATAGGCCGTCGGACAACTTGTCACGACAGAGGCGCTTCCAGAAAAAACATGCTCGAGTCTTCCGCGCCTTGACAATGATACCAGCCATGCGGCTCCGGAAAATGTGTTGACACTCGCGTGTTGCCTTGTGCGGCCAAGTTTTCTAAGGTCGCGGCGCTGTGCCGGGAGCTAAACGATAATCCCACTCGTCCGGCGGTGGGCATCTTTCGCCCAACCCTCTCGTTCCAGGATCTCATCCATGAACCAAGTACTTTGGATCATTATTGCTGGAGGCGCGCTCTCCATCCTTTACGGCGCGCTGACCACGCGCTCGCTGTTGGCGGCAAGTTCCGGCAACGCGCGCATGCAGGAAATCGCGGCGGCCATTCAGGAAGGCGCATCCGCCTATCTGGCGCGGCAGTACACCACGATCGCGATTGTCGGCGCGGTCATCTTCGTCATCCTCGCCTATCTGCTTTCCTTGACGGTCGGTGTCGGCTTTCTGATCGGCGCGCTTCTGTCCGGCGCAGCGGGCTTCATCGGCATGCTCGTGTCGGTGCGCGCGAATGTGCGGACGACGCAGGCGTCTTCGGAAAGCCTCGGACAGGGCCTGTCCATGGCCTTCAAGGCTGGTGCGGTGACGGGGCTTCTCGTGGCTGGCCTCGCGCTGCTCGGTGTGACCATCTATTACACCGTGCTGACGCAGTATCTCGGCTACGCGCCGAATGACCGCCGCGTCATCGATGCGCTCGTCGCTCTCGGCTTCGGCGCCTCTCTGATCTCGATCTTCGCACGTCTCGGCGGCGGCATCTTCACGAAAGGCGCGGACGTGGGCGGCGACCTCGTCGGCAAGGTGGAAGCCGGTATCCCCGAAGACGACCCGCGCAACCCGGCAACCATCGCCGACAACGTCGGCGACAACGTCGGCGACTGCGCCGGCATGGCTGCCGACCTGTTCGAGACCTATGCCGTGACCGTCGTTGCGACGATGGTGCTTTCCTCCATCTACTTCGCCTACGATCCGGCCCTCCTGTCGCGGATGATGATCTTCCCGCTCGCCATCGGTGCGGCCTGCGTCGTAACGTCCATCGTCGGCACGTTCTTCGTCCGTCTCGGCTCGAACAACTCGATCATGGGCGCGCTCTACAAGGGGTTCATCGCTACCGGCGTCCTCTCGCTGATCGCCCTCTATCCGCTGACCGACTATCTCGTCGGCCTCGGAACGACGCTGAAAGCCAACGAAGCGACATTCACAGGCTTCGACCTGTTCTGGTGCGGCGTAATCGGTCTCGCGGTTACAACGGCCATCGTCGTGATCACGGAGTACTACACCGGCACGGGCTATCGCCCCGTGAAGTCGATCGCGCAAGCGTCCGTGACCGGACACGGCACGAACGTCATTCAGGGTCTCGCCGTTTCGCTTGAGGCGACCGCGCTTCCGGCAATCGTCATCATCGCGGGCATCCTGTCGACCTACAACCTCGCCGGTCTTTACGGCATCGCGATTGCAGTGACCACGATGCTCGCGCTGGCGGGCATGGTTGTCGCGCTCGACGCTTTCGGCCCGGTGACGGACAATGCCGGCGGCATCGCCGAGATGTCGGATCTGCCATCGGCCGTCCGCAAGACCACCGACGCGCTCGACGCGGTCGGCAACACCACAAAGGCCGTGACGAAGGGTTATGCCATCGGTTCCGCGGGCCTCGGCGCGCTCGTCCTGTTCGCGGCTTATACGGAAGACTTGCGTTATTTCATCAACCAGGCGGCGACGAGCCCGGATCACTTCCAGTACTTCAAGAACGTGACCGTCGACTTCTCGCTTTCGAACCCGTATGTCGTGGTCGGCCTGCTTTTCGGCGGTCTGCTGCCTTATCTCTTCGCGGCGATGGGCATGACGGCTGTCGGACGCGCGGCGAGTTCCATCGTTGAAGAGGTCCGCCGTCAGTTCCGCGAGAAGCCGGGCATCATGAAGGGCACAGAGAAGCCCGACTACGGTCGCGCGGTCGACATGCTGACCAAGGCCGCCATCAAGGAAATGGTGATCCCGTCGCTGCTGCCGGTCCTGTCGCCGGTCGCGATCTTCGTGATCATCAACGCGATAGCAGGCAAATCGGCCGCGTTCTCCGCCCTCGGTGCGATGCTTCTCGGCGTCATCATCACGGGTCTTTTCGTCGCCATCTCGATGACCTCGGGCGGTGGCGCGTGGGATAACGCCAAGAAGTCGTTCGAAGACGGCTTCGTCGACAAGGACGGCGTCCGGCATTTGAAGGGTTCCGATGCTCACAAGGCGTCGGTGACCGGCGACACGGTGGGCGATCCCTACAAGGACACCGCCGGACCGGCCGTCAACCCGATGATCAAGATCACCAATATCGTGGCGCTTCTGATCCTCGCCGTGCTGGCTCACCAATAGGCGCCTGAGCAGCTTGCTGGCACAACCGCAGAAAAACCAATGGCCGGGGAAACCCGGCCATTACCGTATCTGCCACCTCGCAGGTTCGATGTGCGGTGCGTCGTCCCACGGCCCGCAAGAGGGCCTGCCCGAAGACATCGGCTTCTGCACACCTCAGCGGCGTTGAGCCGTTCGAAGAGTATCGCTCAAGGATTCGCTCACGCTCGATTTTCCGGGACCGGTTCTGTGCGCGATTTCCCGACAGCGCCTATCGGCGCGCGACGTTTCTAGACTAGGCCGCGTCCCTGGCATCGCGGATCTGCGACGGCTCCCCACTGCACAAATCCCGATTCGACCGAACGATCTCAAGCGCCCTCTGTTCGATATCGCTCAACAGCGAATCGTTAAGGCGTTCCTGGCTTTCCTCGGGGTTCTCTTTGCATAGGAACTTTTCCCAGAGGCGGGAAATGGTTTCTCTCAGGGGCATCGAACCTCCCACAACGCGTCAGCCGAATAACCCAAGTATTTACGAAAACGCGAGGTGGTCAACCGATATATCTATCAGGTTGTGATGATCGGTTGATGTCGCCCAGGCCTGAGGGCAGTCCCATCGTTCGCCCGCGACCGACTGGAGGCCGTCAGGAAAAGTGCGAAGCGATTTTCCGGCAAGACGCGAACAAACCAGGCGCGCACTCGATGCAAAGCGGATGCGGCTGGTGGCCGTCCGCTGTGGAGCGCGCTTCTGACCGGAGGCTTTCGCTTGTGCGGAGACGCCGGTGACGCGCATCCGTCCGATTCAGTCGGCCATTACTTTCGATAAAGATATAAGAAAAACAACTTCTTATCCGCCGATGTCGGCCACCGTGCAAAAGGCGCGTCATGTCACGCGAAGGTCGCCTGGGCTCCGGCGATGCAACCAATGATAGTTGCATGGTTGCACCACAGCCTGCCGTTTCATTCCCACAAGGTCATTTCGAGCTTGAGTTGCTGAATGCTCTTTGCAACCTAGACGAGTAGTAAGTGGAGCATTCGCTTTTTGAGTCTCCTTTAAATCGCCTTGGCTTCAGGAAAGGGCAATCCGATGCAAATGAACAAAACTCTGGCGACACTTATCGCAGGCGCCAGCGTGCTCGCGCTTTCGAGCGGGGCGGGCTTCGCGCAAGCAACCGTGCAGATCGGGGGCGTGACTGCGGGCACACCGCTTACCACCGACGCGAGCGGCAATCTTTCTGACGGCACGAACACCGCCACGTCGATCACTGCGACCGATGGAACGAGCTCGTCCGCGATCGGCGGTGCCGGTTTCTCAGTCAACGACACCAGCGGGAACTTGACCTCTGTGACCAGCACCCGCGTTCAGTCGACCGATGGCACCAATACGACGACTCTGAATGCGAGCGGCCTGGCGACGTCCGGCACCGTCGAATCGACCGATGGCACCAACACGACGACTCTGACCGCCGGCGGCTTGACGACCGATGGTGTGCTGACCGTGACCGACGGAACCGATACCACCACCATCAGCGCGAACGGCGTGACGAGCACCACCGGTACGCTTTCGGGATCCGCGCTGGTAGCGGGTACAGGCGGCATCACTTCGGGCGGCGCGCTTATCGTCTCGGCTGGCGGCGCTAACATCACGGGCGGCACGACGACCGATACGCTCAGCGTGACGAGCGACGCGGCCATCGGCGGCAATCTTACCGTCTCGGGTAATTCCACTGTGACAGGTACCCACACGGTCACGGGGCTGTCCACGCTCAGCGGCGGCGCGGTGATCTCCGACAGCCTCACCGTCCGCGCCGGCACGGACGTCGACTTCGGCGGCAACCGCATCCAGAACGTCGGCACTCCTATCGCTGCGACCGATGCTACGAACAAGGCTTATGTCGACTCCAGAGATGCGATTTTGAACGACCGCATCAAGGACGTGCGTGACGGCGTCGCCATCGCGCTCGCAGTCCAGACGCCCGACCTCGTCGCTGGCGAGAAGTTTGGCGTGTCCGTGAACTTCGGCACCTATGACGGCTCGAACGCGATCGGCGTCGGCCTGCAGGGCGTGCTCGGCAAGAACCTGTTCGGCTTCGGCGAGCGCGTGGCCCTGACGGGCGGCGTCGGCTTCGCCACCGAGCGCGACAATGTCGGCGGTCGCGCCGGCGTTCAGTTCACCTGGTAACTGCCGGGTTGTGGCAGGCGCATCAGGCTGCCGCTTCGGCGGCAGCCTTTTTTGTTGCAAATAGTGGAGTGGTCCGATGCGAGCAGCGCGTTTCTGGCTCTGTGCGGCAGCGATTTCAGCCTTGCCCTGGGCCGCGACGGCGCAGACGAAGGGACCGGCGGATAAACCCCGTCCCGAGGCGACCGCAAAAAGCCCTGAGGCGAAGCCTGAAATCAGGATCGAAGCTGCCGAACTCGCAATGCTGATCAAATCGACGATCCTTGCGCTTCAGCACGCGAACCAGACCGGCAATTATTCGGTGCTGCGCGATATGGGTTCGCCGGTTTTCCGCGAGCGTTTCGATCAGGCGCAAGTCACGGCGTTCTTTGCCAATCTTCGCGCACGCAAGATCAATCTCACGCCGGTTTTATTGCTCGCGCCGAACCTCACCAAAAATCCCGAACTGACGGAAAACAGAAAATTGCGCATCGTCGGCAATTTCCCGACCCAGCCCTTGCAGGTTCAGTACGACCTGTCGTTTATCCGGCTCGATGGCGTCTGGCGTGTCGAGGGGATCGCAGTGGATGCGGTCAAGCCGCAGGCCGTGGCGGCAGTGCCACAGAAGCCGACGGCCGAAACTGCGCCCGCGAAGGAAACCTCATTGAAAAAACGCGGCAATTAGAAGGGTAGGGACGTCATTAATGGCGTCTTAAAGCCGCTCGGGGGTTGCAAATTTGATTTGCATCAAACCGCCATAGCGGTATTTGTGATGCAATAAGGTCACGCGCCGTCACGGTCGCGCTTGCTCCCGCACAATCCGCGATGTTGTAAGTGCCGCCAACCGGCCGTTGTGTGTTGGAAACTTAAGAAGTGCAGTCCATGAAAAAGTCCCCCTCGAAGAGTTGGTATTCATCAGAAGATTGGTTCTACGATTACGAGCAGGGGAACGGTCACACGCTTACGGTCCACGAGCAGGAAAA
>NZ_JASGFR010000043.1:0-29811 GCF_047605405.1 Rhodomicrobium sp.
ATCATCGGCTCAAGGGCGATCCTCGCCAGAGCCGCGTCAGGCGAGCCCGGACAAACTCCGCTCGCAGTTCTCTCTTTTGTTCGGAAATGGCGCCCCGTAGGAGAATCGAACTCCTGTTTCAGCCGTGAGAGGGCCGCGTCCTGACCGCTAGACGAACGGGGCGAGCGAGCGCTTACATTAGAGTGCGCTGCGTCAGCGATCAAGCGCTAAAACAGAAGACACACACCGAAACTTGTGCAGCTGGAAACGGTCGGCTCGCCGCTGGAAATGGGCCTTTTGACAATTCGTCGCCCGGCTTGATGGCTGTTTGGAATTCCGAAGCTTGCATGCCAGCTCGCGAACCAATGTCCGAGCTTAGCCAAGGCATCGGTTCGGTCGGATACGCAACGACCGGTTATGTGCACGAACGAAGGAATAGCGCCGTCTGCAAACGAAAAGCCCGACCTCAGGGCGTAAATGGCCGCGAGCTGTATCTTATCGGCGGGGGACTTGAAACCTGCCGCGCTCGATCCCATTTAGCGGGTCCAGTACGACAATCGTGTCGCTTCCCTCCCCCTTGTAGTGCAGAATGATTGATCCGTTATCGGCGGATACGCTCTTGAGTTCGCCCTGCCCGAAAGCGAGCGTTTGGGCATAGGGCGTGGTCGTGATCGAGGCCGGGTTCGCGACAATGGGTTTGGTCGCGGATGCCGGGCTGGAGCTGAGTTTAGCTGCTTGCCGCGCCACACCGTAAACAAGCGCGATGATGCCGGCGATCAGCAAGGTCGTCATGATCGTGACGGCGATCTTGAGCATGCGGACGCGTTCGGGTGTCCAGGGGCCGGGGACCGGGCTTTGAGCGTTTGTCATGGGGGTGGTGAATCCAGTCCGGGTACGGCGTTCAAGAGGGGGCAGAAGACGGTTTGATGACGAGCGACGATTTTTCTCCCGCCCGGCACGAAGCTTCCGAAGACGATGCCGGCGTGCGCCTCGATCGTTTCCTCGCAAGCCGGATAGAGACACAAAGCCGGGCACGCCTGCAAGATCTTATTCGCGGGGGACACGTGTTGCGCCTTGCTGCCGGGCTTGGGGCGGAGCCCTCGACCGATCCAAGTGCGAAGGTCCGCCCTGGCGACACGTTCCAGGTCACGACGCCGCCCGCTGAGGATTACGCCGTCGAGGGCGAGGCCATCGACCTCGATGTCGTTTACGAGGACGCCAGCTTGATCGTGATCGATAAGCCGGCGGGCCTCGTCGTGCATCCGGGTGCGGGCAATCCCAACGGCACGCTCGTCAACGCGCTGATCGCGCATTGCGGTGACAGTCTTTCAGGCATTGGCGGTGTCACGCGGCCCGGGATCGTGCATCGGCTCGACAAGAACACGAGCGGGCTGATGGTCGTCGCCAAAACCGACAGGGCGCATCGCAGCCTTGCGGCGCAGTTCGCCGATCACGGCAGAACGGGCGCGCTCCGCCGTGAATATCTGGCGCTGGTGTGGGGCGAGCCGCAACCAAGATCCGGGCGAATCGAGGCGCAGATCGCTCGTCATCCGGGATCGCGCGTCAAGATGGCGGTCGTGCGCAGCGGCGGACGCGAGGCCGCCACGGTTTACACGACCGAGCGCGTCTTCCGGCTTGGAAAACGGGAAAGCCAAAGCGCCGCAGCAACCGGGAAAGGGAACAATCCGGCTGCCTTGAGTGTCCTTAGGTGCAAGCTTGAAACCGGTCGCACTCATCAGGTGCGGGTTCATCTCGCACATATCGGCGTCCCATTGGTAGGGGATTCCGTTTACGGGTCTGGGTTTAGAACGAAAGCACTCGCCCTTCCCGGGGAAGCGGCAAGACAGTTTGCGTGTGCCGAAAGACAGGCGCTCCATGCTGCTGGCTTAAGGTTCGAACATCCTTTGTCGCGGAAGGTTCTATCTTTCGAGAGCCCGCTGCCCGAAGACATCGCGCAATTGTGTAATGCTCTTGAAAGGTTCGATGCAAAACTGTCCAAGAATTAAGATGCAGTCGGAAAGCGGTGAGCGTAAGGTGAGATCAATCGTTCCGGAAACGCGAACGAGTTCTCCAACGGCAGCGGTTCATCCGATGCGGAGGGTTTGAAGCATGAGTTCATTGCCGTCAGTCGCCGCAAGCGGTGGTCTCGCCCGGTATCTCGAAGAGATCCGGCGTTTTCCGATGCTTGAGCCTCAGCAAGAATACATGCTCGCCAAACGTTGGCAAGAGCATGAAGATGCAAAGGCAGCGCAGAAGCTTGTGACGTCGCACCTTCGCCTTGTGGCTCGTATCGCCATGGGCTACCGCGGCTATGGTCTTCCGATCGGTGAGGTCATTTCCGAAGGGAACGTGGGCCTCATGCAGGCCGTCAAACGCTTCGATCCCGACAAGGGCTTCCGCCTTGCCACCTATGCTATGTGGTGGATACGCGCTGCCATTCAAGAATATATTCTGCGCTCCTGGAGCCTCGTGAAGATGGGCACCACGGCGAGCCAGAAGAAGCTTTTCTTCAACCTGCGCAAGGCGAAGAGCCAGTTGCAGGCGCTGGAGGAAGGCGATCTGCGCCCCGATCAGGTCAAGACCATCGCGACCAACCTCGGCGTACCGGAAGAGGACGTGGTGTCGATGAACCGTCGCCTTGGCGGCGACGCGTCGCTGAATGCTCCGCTTCGTGCCGACTCGGAAAGCGGTGAGTGGCAGGACTGGCTCGTCGATGAAGGCCCGGATCAGGAGACGCAACTCGCCGAAAGCGAGGAGATGAGCCGCCGCCGTGAATATCTCGAAGCGGCAATGGAAGGCCTGAACGAGCGCGAACGCCGCATTTTCACGGCGCGCCGCCTTGCTGACGATCCGCTCACGCTCGAAGAGCTTTCGGCCGAGTTCAACGTCAGCCGGGAGCGAATCCGGCAGATCGAGGTGCGCGCTTTCGAGAAGGTGCAGAAGGCGGTTCAGAAGGCCGCTCTCAAGGCGGAAGCGCCGCGCAGTCCGGTTTCCGGTGGCGGGATGCCAGCGTTCCAGGCTTCGGCGGCGAATTAATCGCTACGCTCAAGATGTCGAAAAGCCAGCTCTCGCGCTGGCTTTTTTTGTGACTCGGTGCGTTTCCGCCGCCCTTCTCGGCCGGTCGCAATCGTTCGGTGCGCCTTCGCTTCGCAGGTGGAAGGCTCCGCCAGCGATAACCTTTTCATTTATTGGCGGCCCCGCTCAAATTGGACGTCCCACATAGACCGAAGATTTCACCCGGTTGTACTACTCAGTGGGTATGGACGCGCCTGGTCGACTGCATTTGAATGGATCGAAACGAGGCTTGGCCTCGAATGGGAGAACGACCATGCCTGCTGCGCCGATCCTGCACCTCGCCTTGCCCGAAGGCATGAAGATCGCTGGCCCGATCGAACGGGGCTACGACCGGGTGCTGACCGCGCCTGCCCTCGAATTCATCGCCGAGCTTCACCGCCGCTTTGAACCCCGGCGGCACGAACTCATGCAGGCGAGAGGCGCCAGGCAGGCGGCGTGGGACAGCGGCGCGCTTCCCGATTTCCTGCCGGAGACGAAAAAGATCCGCGAGGTGGACTGGACCATCGCGGCCATCCCGGACGACCTCACCGACCGTCGCGTGGAGATTACCGGGCCAACGACGCGCAAGATGATCGTTAACGCGCTGAATTCGGGCGCGAAAGCGTTCATGGCCGATTGCGAGGATTCGCTGTCCCCCACCTGGGCGAACGTCGTCGAAGGCCAGATCAACCTTGCCGATTACTGGCGCGGCGAGATCGATTTCACCGAGGAAGATACTGGCAAATCCTACGCGGTGGGGCCGAACCCGGCTGTGCTGATAGTGCGCCCGCGCGGGTGGCATCTCGTCGAACGGCATGTGACGGTGGACAAGCAGCCGGTGGCGGGTGCGCTGTTCGATTTCGGCCTCTATTTCTTTCACAACGCGAACGCAGCGCTGGCGAAGGGCAGCGGCCCGTACTTCTATCTCCCGAAGATGGAAAGCCACCTCGAAGCGCGCCTCTGGAACGAAGTCTTCCTGTTCGCCGAAGAACACCTGCAGCTTCGCGTTGGCACGATCAAGGCAACGGTTCTGATCGAGACGTTACCGGCCGTCTTCGAAATGCATGAAATTCTCTACGAGCTTCGTGACCATATCGTCGGCCTCAATTGCGGGCGCTGGGACTACATATTTTCATATATCAAGACGCTCCGCACGAAGGCAGACCGTATCCTGCCCGACCGCGGGCAGGTTGTGATGAGCAAGGCGTTTCTCAAAGCCTACGCGGAACTTCTGATTCAGACGTGTCACCGGCGCGGGGCGTTCGCCATGGGCGGCATGTCGGCGTTCATCCCGAACCGCCGGGATCCGGACGTGAACGAGAAGGCTCTTGCCGCCGTTCGCGAGGACAAGCTGCGCGAGGTGACCTATGGCCATGACGGCACGTGGGTGGCGCATCCCGATCTCGTGCCGGTCGCGCTTGCCGTTTTCGACGAGCACATGCCGCAAAAGAACCAGCTTTCCAGGTTGCGCGAAGATGTCGCAATCGGGCAGGCGGAACTTCTCCAGCCGCACGACGGCACGCGCACGGAGGAAGGGCTTCGCGTCAATACGCGCGTCGGCATACAGTATATCGAGGCATGGCTGCGGGGGAATGGCGCTGTGCCTTTGTATAATTTGATGGAAGACGCGGCGACGGCAGAGATTTCCCGCACGCAGAACTGGCAGTGGCTGCATCATGGCGCGAAGCTGGAAGATGGCCGCAAGGTTACTCCCGAGCTGATCGAGGAGATCATCTCCGACGAGATGCTCAAGCTCCATGAAAAGCTTGGCGCCGATTTTGACAACGGACGCTTTCAGGAAGCGATCGTCTTGTTCCGCGACCTTGTCATAAGCGGGGAGCTCAACGCGTTTCTGACGCTTCCTGCCTATAAGCTGATCGAATGAAACGGGATGTCTTACCAAAGCAGTAAAACGGGCCTCGAAAACGCAATCTTGGATTGCTTCCATAAAAATGGCTACCAAAGGTAGCAGACAGGAAGGTTTTTTATACCAACCCGGTTAAGCACGTTTTAAATAGGTCGCAATAAAGTTCACCTCAGGTCTTTGATCGCGTGTGAGAGTACTATGACCGACTTGTTCCGCCCTCGCCTTCGCTATGTGCTCGGTCCCGACGGGAGTCCGCTCACCATAGCGGATCTTCCACCTCCGAATACGAAACGCTGGGTAATCCGCCGCAAGGCTGAGGTGGTCGCGGCTGTTCGCGGCGGCCTTTTGAGCCTCGACGACGCCTGCAAGCGCTACAAGCTGACGATCGACGAGTTTCTGAGCTGGCAACGTCTCATAGACCGGCACGGCTTGCCGGGCCTTCGGGCGACGAAGGTTCAGGACTATCGGAACTGAGGCGCAAAAAGGCGGCGGCTTCCTATTGCGCCGCCTTGCCCTGCTCACCGGCGTTGTCGAGGAAGAGCAACCCGTCTTCAAGTGATACGGTCTCGGGTCCGTCGAACTCGTAATCCTCGCCATCGGCCAAACGGATCACGCAGCTTTTCTCGCAAAGCGTGAGCTGCTCCCCCGCCTTGATGATCTGCTCCGCCTGTTTGTCGCCTTCAATGACGATCAAGGTCTGATCGGTAGCTTCGCGATTGATCACGGATATGCCGAAAGCGGACGCCGGCAACAGCGCGAAAGGCGCGATCATGAATATCCTGCAAGCAAGCCGCATGGGTTCCTCTAGTCAGGTGTGACGACGGTGACACGCGCTATGCTTACAGGAGGAAGCCGAAAAAGGGGAAGAGTTCTCTTCCTCCTTTTCCTCGTGCACAAATCTATTTTTTTCCGGCTTTTTTGGGCGGGGCCTTCTCTTCGGCTTTGCCTTTTGGCTTCGGGGCTTCCTTCGGCTTCGCTTCAGGTTTCTTTGCCATCGTCGTATCACCCTTGAAGAACGCGCCAAATCGAATAGGCGCATTACGGAGTTTGCGAGCAACTTCGCCGGAGTGCAATACAAATTTGTTCCGGGCAGTAGAAGCTGTTCAAGCCAGAGAGAACAACGAGCATGAGCCGCCTTGCCCACTTTGCCACCCTATGTATATCCGCCGCCGTTGCTTGCTCCTTCGATGCCCTTGCGCAGGGTCACGAGGCAGGCGGGGCGTGCTGGTCGGCCGTCGAACTGGCTGGCAAGCCGGGAGAAAAGGCTGTCCACCGAGAGACTTACGATCCCGCGATCGAACCGCGCAACGAAGTTGCCCCGCTTGCGCCTGTGGCGCCGGCCCTGCGCGGGTCCATTCGCAGCGTGAAACTTCCGCCCGGTGAAAAATTGGTAGCCCTCACTTTCGACCTCTGCGAGAACGCGTGGGAGGTGTCGGGCTACGACGCGCCTATCATCGACACGCTGCGGAAATCCGGCGTGAAGGCGACGTTTTTTGCGAGCGGAAAGTGGCTCATGGATCACAGCGAGCGCGCCCAGCAACTCATGGCCGATCCGCTGTTCGAAGTGGGCGCACATAGCTGGACGCACCGGAATTTCCGCCTCCTGCCGCCGGATGAGATGCGGCGCGACCTTGCGCTGAATCTCCACGCGGATGATCACCTTCGCCGAAAGCTTTCGGGGCGAAGCTGCTACAGGCCCGGCACAGGCCCGGTCGACGCCAGCCGCCCGCTCGTCTTTCGCTTTCCTTTCGGCACATGCAACACCGAGGCGCTCGACGCGGTAAACGACGCCGGGCTGCTCGCCATCCAGTGGGATATCCCGACCGGAGACCCGGCGCCCACCCAGAGCGCCGAAGCGATCGCGAAAAGCGCCGCCGCCGCGAAACCCGGCTCGATCATCGTGATGCATGCGAACGGACGCGGCCACCACACAGCCGAAGCGCTGCCGCGCATGATCGAGGAGCTGCGAAAGCGCGGCTTCGGCTTTGCTACGGTGAGCGAACTGATCGCAAAGGGCGAGCCTGTAATCAAGGATAGCTGCTACGAGCTGAAGCCGGGGGACAATGTGAAATACGACAAGCTCTTCCCGCTTGACCGCGCGCATAACGCGGCACCGCCCCCGGTTGCAGGCAGTAAGCACGCCCCTGCGCCGACAGGCTGGGGCGCGGATGTCAGGAGCACCGCTCCGGCAACCACGCACCCGGCCGCCCCGATCTCGGCGGACAGGCCATGACGACATCAACGAACAGCCCTTTCGATAACGTGAGCCACGATCTCGGCGACGCGCTCATCTTGAGGCCGCTCAAGCCTGGCCACGCAAAGGCGCTCGGCGCCGCGATGGCGGCGATACCGCCCTGGTCGGTCGTAAACTGGAGCGCGCCCAGCATCGCCGCGTCGCTGCAACGGGAGGTTCCCGCCCTTCAGCGTTTCGAGGTTCTGCAGGACGGGCGTCTCGCGGGTATCGTCGCGATCCAGCATCCATTCCTGCACGGGCCGTATCTCCAGCTTTTCTGCGTGCTGCCGGAGTTTCAGGGGCGCGGACTTGGGTGCCGCCTGCTGCAATGGATGGAGGACGAGGCGCGAAAGGGCGGCGCCCGTCAGCTCTGGCTCTGCGTCTCCACTTTCAACACGCGCGCGGAAGCGCTGTATCGCCGCTTCGGTTTCGAGAGCGTCGGCGTGCTCGACAAGCTCGCGATCGACGAGTCGGACGAGATTTTCATGCGCAAGCGGCTGTTTTGATCGCGGTCGAGCGGTGCGATTGGAAATCGGCTCATCAAGCGTTTTGATCGGCGGACGCCGTCGTCGGCGACGACGGCTTGCGCACCCCGACGTGCCAGATTTTCTCGGCTCGGCTGCCAAGTAGCCAGAAACTTGCCGCAAGGATCGCAAAGAAGATGGCCTTGTGAGTGCCGTCCCAGAAATGTTCGAAAAACTTTGTATAAAGGGCGATGCCGAGGAAGGTGAGGCCGAAGCCCTTGATCGTTCCGTGCTCGAACCTGAGCCCGTAGACTATGGCGGCAAGCGCAGCGAGGCCGAAGGCGAGGGACCACAACGCCAATTCGAGGTCGTCGCTCCTGACAAAACGCCTGAAATCAACCTGATAGCCGAAGATAGACAGGATCCAGAGAGCGCAGAAGAAGTAGAGAAGTCCGACGACAAGCGTAGAGCGGGCAAAATCCGGAAACCGGCCGGACCTTTCAACAAGGACGCCTGCTACGGCAAGGAATGCTCCGAAGGCGACGAAACGAATGGGGTAGTCCATTCCGAGGTAATACATGCCGACACCGGAGACATAGCCGGACTCAGCGCCCATCCAGCTACCCAGGCTTAGCAGCGCAAAGATCCAGATCAGGTTCGAGCGCGACCAGAGCGCGACTGCCGCATAGATCAGTGAGGCCAGCAAAAGCAGCAGCGAGAGGTGTCCCTTTCCGGCGTCGAAAGCGTATGACAACTGGCCGACCGCACCCACCGTCGCCACGCCACCCAGCGCCATGATGGCTTCGTTGCTGAACACCTTGTGCGGGCTTACCTCACGCCGTCGCGCTCCGAGCCAGTAGAAGGCTCCCGCAAGGACGCTGAGCGCCGCACTTTTTGCCTGATAGGGGGCAGAAAAAAGTCTCCTCAACAGGGCAAGCAGTTGCTCGTCGGCGAGGACAGCCCCAACCGCGGTGACGACGCAGACAAGCGCAACCCAGAAGCAATATTTCGCCAGCGCTTTCCAGTCGAAGCCGCGCACGACGAGGGTACTGGCGAGGCGCTCGGCTGCGGCGGGGTCAAGCACACCATCCTGCTTCCAGGCGGCGACCGCGTTCAAGATCGCTTTTGCCTGGTTCCTGCCGACTACCACCACGCTCATGCCGGCCACCTCTGCCTATGGAGTTCCATTGCGCGGCCCATGTATAGGCTCGCAATGCGACGGCAAAAGGGTGGCGAGCCATGGTCCGGCCAGTGCAGCCGGAAATAAAGGGCGCGCCGCGACTGCTCCGCCTAAGCCACCTCAAGCACGGCGCGGCCGCGGATCTTTCCCGCTATGATGTCCTCGGCAAGCGTGACGGCATCCTTCCAGGGATGCGTCGTGGTGAGTGCCGCGAGTTTCGCGCGGTCGAGATCTTGCGCAAGTCGCGCCCAGGCTTCGAGCCGCTTCGCCTTCGGCGCCAGCACGGAATCGATGCCCGCCAGCGTCACGCCACGCAGGATGAACGGCGCGACGCTTGCGGGCAGGTCCAAGCCTTGCGCGAGCCCGCAGGCGGCGACCGTGCCGCCGTATTTCGTCTGCGCGAGAACATTCGCGAGCGTATGGCTGCCGACCGAATCGACCGCGCCCGCCCATCGCTCGCGCCCGAGCGGCTTGCCCGGCGCCGAAAGCTCCTGCCGCGCCACGATCTCAGACGCACCGAGCGACTTCAGGTAGCCTTCCTCTTCCGGGCGTCCGGTCGAGGCGATCACCGTGAAGCCGAGCTTCGACAGCAGGGCGACCGCGACGCTGCCGACGCCGCCGGAAGCGCCCGTGACAAGGACCGGCCCCTTGTCGGGCGTCACGCCATGCGCTTCGAGGGCCAGCACGCTCAGCATCGCAGTATAACCCGCCGTGCCGATGGCCATCGCCTCAGCGCGCGAAAGCCCGGCGGGCAGCGGCACCAGCCAATCGCCCGTCACGCGGGAGAACTGCGCATAGCCGCCGAGATGGGTTTCGCCCGTGCCCCAGCCGTTCAGCACCACCTCGTCGCCGGTCTTGAATTCAGGATGCGACGAGCTTTCCACGATCCCTGCGAAGTCGATGCCCGGCACCATGGGCCAGCGCCGGACCACCGGAGCCTTCCCCGTGATGGCGAGGCCGTCCTTGTAATTCACGGTCGAATGTGTGACGCGCACCGTGACATCGCCCGGCATGAGGTCCGCTTCCGAAAGCTCGGTCCACGCGACGGTCTGGCCGCTGTCGGTTTTCGTGAGAAGGAGCGCTTCGAACTTTTCCGTCATGGCCGAACTCGTCGCTATGGGAACGGGAATGCCCGCTTACGGGCGGTTTTCGCGATTATAGGAATGTTCGCGCCTTCCCGCGACATGGCACGCCACAGCCTTTAGGCGCACCCCCAAAGAAAGCAAAGCGGTGCTAAAGCGGGGGCAAAACGCAAAACAGTTCGGTTGCACGCGGGTTTCAATTGGGACGGCGTCGCGCTCGGCAATAGCTTAAAGCAATTATTTGCCTTATATCGCAGCACGTTAGGTGCAGCGCACAATGGAAAACATTTGCACTTCCGCCTAAGAGGACCGATCCTTTTCCGAAGGGTCAAACATCACGAAGGAGGCATGCAGATGTCCTTGTCTGTTGAGCTCGTTCGAATCACAACGCTTGGGGTCTTCGCGTTTCTGGCGGCATTCGTGCTCGGTGTGCTCTGACCCGTCGCGGTGCGTCGTGATGCGGGCCTCTTCGGTCGGCATCCCCGGAGAGGTGATGCGCATCTTCCCTGCCAGCCGCGATCCCGTTAACCCTCGCAAATGACCGCGCAACCGCGCGTTGTCCCCCCTCCGAAACGAGCCTATAGTCTCGTCGCAAACGAATATGCGATCCTGGAGGCATTTTTGACACGGCGTGCATTCATCTGCGGTCTGGCAGGCCATGCGCTGAAGCCCGAGGAGCGGGCTTTCCTCAGCGAGACGCGGCCCGCCGGCGTCATTCTTTTCGGACGGAACGTCGACAGTCCCGATCAGGTCGCCGCGCTCATCGCCGAGGCGCAGGAGGCGACCGGCGGCGACGGGCGCATGATCGTCATGGTGGATCAGGAGGGCGGACGCGTGCAGCGCCTTCGCGAGCCGCACTGGCCGAAATATCCGCCCGCGCGTGCATTCTGCGCTATCGATGGCGCGGACCAAGGCGCCGAAGCGGCAAAGCTTTGCGCGCAGGCCATGGCGGCGGACCTCGCAAGCCTCGGCTTCAATACGACCGCAGCGCCCGTGCTCGATGTGCCCGTCCCCGGCGCGGACAACATCATCGGGGACCGCGCCTATGGGGAGGATGTCGAAACCGTGATCGCGCTCGGCCGCGCGGTGGCCGACGGGCTTCTCGCGCAGGGCATCCTGCCGATCATGAAGCACATCCCGGGGCACGGCCGCGCCATGGCGGACAGCCATCTCGCGCTGCCCGTCGTCCACACGCCGCTTGCCGAGCTTGAAGCGCACGATTTCGCGCCCTTCCGCGCGCTGAACGACCTTCCCATGGCGATGACGGCGCATGTCGTTTTCACCGCCGTCGACCCTGCTGCGCCCGTCACCGTCTCCGAGAAGGCGATCCGCGAGGTGATCCGGGGCACTATCGGTTTCGACGGCCTTCTGATGAGCGACGACCTCACCATGAAGGCGCTGAAGGGCACGCCGGGCGAAAATGCGCGCGCGGCACTCGCGGCGGGTTGCGACCTTGCGCTTCACTGCACCGGCGATCTCGACGAGATGCGCGCCGTGGCTGCCGAGTCGCCCGTGCTCGAAGGCGATGCGCGGCGGCGTTTCGAGGCCGCTCTCGCCCGCCTGAAGGCGCCGCGAAGCTTCGACCTTGCGGCAGCTGAGGAAGCCCGCGCCAAATCGCTGGCAGCCTTCGCGTGAATCGCTCAAAGTGATCGCGCGAGGTGTCAAGCGGAGATTCGCGTGAGCGACGAGACGGATAACGGCGGAAGCAACGAAGCGCGGGCGGCGCAGCCGGCACGCGGCGCCGACGCCGTCGATAGCTGGGACGCGCCGGAGCGTATCGAGCCGGAAGACGAGGCTGACATCCTCCTACTCGAACTCGACGGCTTCGAAGGCCCGCTCGACCTGCTCCTGCAACTCGCGCGAACGCAGAAGGTCGATCTCGCGAAACTATCGATCCTCGACCTTGCGAACCAGTACCTCGCCTATATCGAGGCGGCGCGCGCGCTTCGGCTTGAAATCGCCGCCGACTATCTGGTGATGGCGGCCTGGCTCGCCTACCTGAAATCGAAGCTTCTTCTGCCGGAGCAGGAACAGCCGCAGGACGGGCCGACCGGCAAGGAACTCGCGGCGCAACTCGCCTTCCGCCTGAAGCGCCTCGAAGCCATGCGCGAAGCCTTGGCGAGCCTGATGGGCCGCAAGCGCCTCGGCGTCGACCTTTTTTCGCGCGGCATGCCGGAAGGGATCCGCATCGTGCGGTCGAGCGTCTATCAGGCCAGCATCTTCGACCTGCTGAAGGCGTACGCCGAGCAGCGACAGCGCACCGCCGTCACCGAGGTGAAATGGGGCGGGCGCGTGGTGTGGTCGATCAAGATGGCGCGCGACCGGCTGTCGAAGCTCCTCGGCAAATTGCCGGACTGGGCGGAACTCGACACCTTCCTTGAAGAATACAAGCCGTCGCCGACGCTCGCCAATACGGTTACGGCGTCGAGCTTCGGCGCCACGCTGGAGCTGGCGCGCGAGGGCTATCTCGAATTGCGGCAGGATCGGGCCTTCGGGCCGCTTTATCTGAAGTGGCTGACCGACAAGCCGAACGGCATGGACGTGCTTGGCGTCGACGTGACGGGCGACGAACCCTTGGGCGGCGCGACTGAAGAAGCCGGCATCGCCGACGTCGGCCCCGCCGAAAACGCGGCCTGATCCCGCGCCTGTTCTCAGCTTACGCCCGCACCGGACACACACGATCGGCTGAAGATTCAGCCCGCGGTTGAATCCGGCATCGATGCGCTGAGTCGGACCGGGTGGACATCCCAGCGACCGAATTCGGCGTGCGCGAACCGGGGGGCGCGGTTCGCGGCGTCCGATCTTGCGATAAGGCCAAATAAAAGACCCCGTTCGTCGAGACGAACAGGGTCCAGCTTCAGGCTCGTGGGGAAAGCATCTTGGGGGGATGCTTGTCTCGGATTTTTCCGCTTCCTGCCTCTGCGAGCAAGTCACGTTTTGTTGCAAAATCTTCCGCTCAGAAACCGTCGTTCCGGCAGGGGCGGGCGACGATCACGCAGCGCTTGAGATTCCAGATCTGCTGGCCACCGCCGACACGCGCCGGGTCGCAATGATACTCAACCACCTTTGCATTTTCCCAGGTGATGAAGCGCTCGCCATGCGCGTTGATGACCTGCTCCTGCCAACGCTTGATGGCCGAACGGCGCGCCGAGCGGATGACATAATAGGCATCGCCGGCGGCGCGAACCGGTTCGCGGCAGGCGGCTCGTGCTTCCCTCTCCCTTTCATACTGGCTGGACTTGCGCCCGTGTTGCGCGGACGCCGGAAGTGTCATCGTGGCAGTTACCGCCACGGCCAATAGAACTGCTAGAAATCGCATGTCTCACTCCATCTTGCGAGCAAAGCTATCACTGCGGAGAAGCAAGCGATCATCGGCAATGCCCCCGCTTTCCGACTGAAAAAGGCTGCGGCGCTCAGCTTCCGCCAGCTTGATCGGGTAACATAACGGGGGCGCGAAGCAAGGCGACGGTTGGTCAATAAAGAGTTACCGCCAATGCTTTACTGTTGAAATATATGTCAAAGTTTCATTTGGCCGCACTTATGGACATATTTACCGTGGAAAACATGTGAGAGACGCAAGCTCGGACGTAATTAAGCCTTTTATATATGACGCACGGCAGATGAATGGGTTGCCGGCTCGGGGTGCGTGTCCAACCGGTGCCTGCATAAGGCACTGAAACAAAAAGGCCGGCCCCCGAAGGGAACCGGCCTCGATTTTGCGGCTGATGAGCTTGCGCGTCTTTTGAAGCACGCAAACGCCAAAGGCGTCCGTCTAGTTCTTCGCCTTGTTCACGAGCGCGCGCTCGGCGATCCACGGCATCATGGAGCGGAGTTTCTTGCCGGTCTCCTCGATCGGGTGGCTGTCGCACTTCGCGCGCTGCGCCTTGAAGCTCGTCTGGCTCACCTTGTTCTCAAGCATCCAGTCGCGGACGAACTTGCCGCTCTGGATGTCGGAGAGCACGTCCTTCATGGCCGCCTTCGACGCAGGCGTGACGACGCGCGGGCCGGAGACATATTCGCCGTATTCCGCCGTGTTCGAGATCGAGTAGTTCATGTTCGCGATGCCGCCCTCATAGATGAGGTCGACGATCAGCTTCATCTCGTGGACGCATTCGAAATACGCCATTTCCGGCGCATAGCCCGCTTCGACGAGCGTCTCATAGCCCGAGCGCATCAGCTCGACCACGCCGCCGCAAAGCACGGCCTGCTCGCCGAACAGGTCGGTCTCGCACTCTTCCTTGAAAGACGTCTCGATGATGCCCGCGCGGCCGCCACCGATGGCGCTCGCATAGGACAGGCAGAGTTCGTGCGCGTTGCCGCTCGAATTCTGCGCGACCGCGATAAGACACGGCACGCCCGCGCCGCGCGCATATTCGCCGCGAACGGTGTGGCCCGGGCCCTTCGGCGCGACCATGCCGACGTCGAGGTCGGCGCGCGGCACGATCAGGTTGAAGTGCACGTTGAGGCCGTGCGCGAACAGGAGCAGCGCGCCTTCCTTCAGATTGGCATGCAGGTGATCGCGATAGATATCGGCCTGAAGCTCGTCCGGCGTGAGGATCATCACCACGTCGGCCCACTTGGCCGCGTCCGCGACTTCCAGCACGCGCAGGCCCTCGCCCTCGGCCTTCTTCGCGGAAGCCGAGCCCTTGCGAAGCGCCACGACGACATCGGGAACACCGGAGTCGCGCAGGTTGAGCGCGTGAGCGTGGCCCTGGCTGCCGTAGCCGACGATGGCGACTTTCTTGCCCTTGATAAGATTGATGTCGGCGTCGCGATCATAGTAAACGCGCATGGTCTTTCCCTTTTTCAGCGTCTCTTTTGGAATTTTCAGGGCGCGGGCGTGATCGTGATGCCGAAGGACGCGGTACGCTCTGAGTTGGGCACTGGCTTAGAAAGCCGCCGCCCAAAGGTCAATCGAACTTCCCTCGATTTTGCGGGCAAGATCTTCCGCTGCGCCGAGAGTTTGCGCGAAGGCGGCCTGCCTTCACGGGCTGCTACATTCCTTCGGGGCCGCGCGAGATGGCGGCGACGCCGGTTCGCGCGATCTCGACGAGGCCCAGCGGCTTCATGAGGCCGATGAACGTGTCGATCTTCGACACCTTGCC
This sequence comes from Rhodomicrobium sp., assembly GCF_047605405.1. NCBI lineage: Bacteria > Pseudomonadati > Pseudomonadota > Alphaproteobacteria > Hyphomicrobiales > Hyphomicrobiaceae > Rhodomicrobium > Rhodomicrobium sp. Next base: position 14,965 of record NZ_JASGFR010000043.1, read on the forward strand.
GGTGATCTCGAAGACGAAATGATCGACCGTCGCATCCACCACCTTCGCGCGGAAGGCTTCGGCGAGGCGCAGGCTTTCGACGCGCTTGTCGCCCTTGCCGGCAACCTTGACGAGCGCAAGCTCGCGCTCGATGGGATCGCCCTTGACGGTGAGATCGGTCACGCCATGCACCGGCACGAGGCGACCGAGCTGGCTCTTGATCTGGTCGATGATCTCGACGGACCCCGTGGTGACGATGGTGATGCGCGACGCGCCGGCCTCGCGGCTCACCTCCGTCACCGTCAGGCTGTCGATGTTGTAGCCGCGCCCGGCGAACAGGCCGATGACACGCGCGAGAACGCCCGGCTCGTTGTCGACGAGCACCGAAATCGTATGCCGCTCAACGCGTTCCTGCGGATTGTCCAAGGGCATCGCCGGACCCCATTCCATCTTGTTCATTCTATCCCACCTCAACTTTGGGCCGCGTCGGCGGGCTTCGCGGCGGGAAGCCGGACGCCCGACGGACCGCTTTAGACGAGCGCCTTGCCCTTCGAGAAGGCGAGTTCGATGTCTTCGCTGGCGAGTTCGTCGCCGAACAGCATGTTGTTGTGCGCCTCACCCGACGGAATCATCGGGAAGCAATTGGCGAGCTTCGACACGCGGCAGTCGAACAGTACCGGCTTCGGCGAATTGATCATCTCGATGATCGCGTCGTCGAGTTCGTCGGGCTTCTCGGCACGAATGCCGACGCAATGATACGCCTCGGCCAGTTTAACGAAGTCGGGCAGCGCCTCGGCGTAGGAATGGGAATAACGCCCGCCGTGCAGCAGTTCCTGCCACTGGCGCACCATGCCCATATATTCGTTATTCAGGATGAAGATCTTGATCGGCAAGCCATACTGCGCCGCCGTCGACATCTCCTGCATCGTCATCATCACCGAAGACTCGCCCGCGATGTCGATGACGAGGCTTTCCGGGTGCGCCACCTGCACGCCGACAGCCGCCGGCAGGCCGTAGCCCATCGTGCCGAGACCGCCGCTTGTCATCCAGTGGTTGGGTTCGTCGAAGCGGTAGAACTGCGCCGCCCACATCTGATGCTGGCCGACCTCGGTCGTGATGTAAGTGTCGCGGTTCTTCGTGAGTTCGTAAAGCCGCTCCACCGCGTATTGCGGCATGATCACGTCATCGCGCTTCTTGTACTTGAGGCAGTCGCGCGAGCGCCAACCCTCGATCGACGTCCACCAAGCCTTGATCGCCTTCTTGTCGATCTGTGGAGCGCGCGAGCGCCAGACGCGAAGCAATTCTTCGAGCACGTAGCCGCAATCGCCGACGATCGGGATGTCGGCGCGGACGTTCTTCGAGATCGACGACGGGTCGATGTCGATGTGGATCTTCTTCGAGTTCGGCGAAAAGGCGTTCAGCCGCCCGGTGATGCGGTCGTCGAAGCGCGCGCCGACGCAGATCATCACATCGCAATCGTGCATCGCCATGTTGGCTTCGTAGGTGCCGTGCATGCCGAGCATGCCGAGCCACTGCTTCGACGAGGCCGGATAGGCGCCAAGCCCCATCAGCGTGGACGTGATCGGGAAGCCCGTCAGGTCGACGAACTCGCGCAGGAGCTTCGATGCCGCCGGACCGGAGTTGATGACGCCGCCGCCCGTATAGAAGATCGGCTTCTTCGCGCCCGCGATGAGGTCAACCGCGTCGCGGATCGCCTGCGGGCTGCCCTTCACCTGCGGGCGGTAGGTTTTGTGAACGACCTTGTTCGGGCCGATATAGGTGCCCTTCGCGAACTGGACGTCCTTCGGGATATCGATGACGACCGGGCCGGGGCGGCCATTCTGCGCGACATAGAACGCCTCGTGCAGGATCCGCGCGAGGTCGTTCACGTCCTTGACGAGATAATTATGCTTCGTGCAGGGGCGCGTGATGCCGACCGTGTCGCATTCCTGGAAGGCGTCGGAGCCGATGAGGCCGGTGCCGACCTGCCCCGTGATGCAGACGAGCGGGATGGAATCCATCAGCGCGTCGGCGAGCCCGGTGACGGCGTTTGTCGCGCCGGGGCCCGATGTGACGAGCACGACTCCAACCTTGCCGGAGGAGCGCGCATAACCTTCGGCCGCGTGGGTCGCACCCTGCTCATGCCGCACGAGGAAGTGCTTGATGCCGCTCTGCTTGAAAATCTCGTCGTAAATTGGAAGTACGGCGCCGCCCGGATAGCCGAAAATATGTTCGACGCCCTGATCGGCGAGGGCCTGCAGAACAATTTCTGCGCCCGTCATCGCGCGTGCCATAGAAAAACTCCAGTCAAACGCGGCCTTTTCGACCGCCCCACCTTCGGATGCTGGAAGCCGTACATGGAAGCGACAGGACAACAAACCACCGCGAGAGCCAAGGCTCTCGGGCGCTTCTGCTGTCCATGCTCATGTTAATGTGACGGCAACCACGCTTCTGTTGCGATTGCGCTAATCCTTTAGCAAGATGCGGTCAAGCGATTTCGGATAAATAGATTGATTTCACTTTTTGTTCCTTGCGATTCTTGCGTAATGTGCGCGTATTGCGAAATAAAATTATTCCTGATCCAGGTAAGCTGACGTTTCGCGTAATTGCGTGTCGCCGTCTTCGCGCGATTGGCCGCTTCGTCGAGGGAAATCTCACCGCGCGCGAACGCGATCAGAGGCGGCAGGCCAACCGCGCGCATCGCGGGAAGCGACGCATCGAGGCATAGCGCATCGACGGTCCGCGCTTCCTCGATAGCGCCTGCCGCGATCATGCGGTCGAACCTTTCGTCGCAGCGACGGTAAAGCGCGGCGCGGTCCCTCTCGACCACGACCGGGAGCACGTCCGCCGCCGATAGCAGCGGCGGTTCCTTCCGAGCGTGCCACCAGGAGAGCGGACGGCCGGTCGCTTCCAGCACTTCGAGAGCGCGCGCGATGCGCTGCGGATCGCTCGGCCGGATGGTTGCGGCAGTGGCGGCGTCGCGGCGCAGAAGCTCGGCGTGAAGCGCCTCCGCCGGTTCCGTCTCGGCGCGCAGCCTGTAATGTGCGCGGATGTCGGCCGCGATCTCGGGAATGGCGGACAGGCCCTCCGTCAGCGCCTTGAAATAGAGCCCCGTGCCGCCGACGATCACCGGCAGAAGCCCCCGCGCCCTGGCCTCCGCGAGCTCGCGCGCGACATCCGCCAGCCACAGCGCGGTCGAATAGGGTTCGCGCGCGGGGCGAAACCCGTAAAGCCGGTGCGGCGCGCGCGCCTCCTCCGCAGGCACTGGCCGGTTCGTGACGATGCGCAGCTCCGCGTAGACCTGCATCGAATCGGCGTTGATCACCACGCCGCCGAACCGCTCCGCGACATCGAGCGCCAGCGCCGACTTGCCGCTCGCCGTCGCGCCGATGATCAAGACTGCTTTCGGTTTGTCGTCCGTCATCGCGGAGCCTTGAAGATGCAGCAGCCACGAGCGGCAAACCTGCCCTTGCGGCACGGGTTCCCCCTGCGATATGAAGAGCGCATTCTTTTCGCACTTGCACATAAAAACCGGATCAAGTCAGTCTCCCCATGGACATCGCCATCACACTCACTGCCGCGCCCGAATCGAAGGATCTTCTCCTCGATCTCTCCGCGCAACTGCAACGCGACCTGAATGGCGATCTCGAATTCGGCTGGCTGTCCGAAGGCGAGGCGCTGGACCTGATCCTGCCGCTCGGGCCGGACGAAAAGGTTGCCGAAGCCGACCTGAAACAGGCGGTCGCGGCTGCGGTCGGCGATGCGCCGGTGGACTTCTGCGTGCAAGCTGCACAGGGCCGCAGGAAGCGCATGCTCATCGCGGACATGGACTCGACCATCATCGCGCAGGAGTGCCTTGATGAAATCGCCGATTTTGCCGGCATAAAGCCGCAGGTCGCAGCGATCACCGAACGCGCCATGCGCGGCGAACTCGATTTCGCCGACGCGCTGCACGAACGCATCGCGCTCCTGATCGGCTTACCGAAGACCGAGCTTTCGCGCGTCCTCGCCGAGCGCATCACGCTCAATCGCGGCGCGCAGGCGCTGGTCGAGACCATGAACGCGCATCGTGCGCATACGGTGCTGGTATCGGGCGGCTTTACCTATTTCACGCGCGCCGTCGGGGGCATGGCCGGTTTCGCGAAGAACCGCGCCAACCAGTTCGTCTGGGAAGACGGCAAGCTCGCAGGCGTGGCCGAGCCGATCCTCGGACGCGAGGCGAAGCTCGCGGCACTGAACGAAGAGGCCGCCGCGAATGGCCTTTCGCCGGAGGACGCCATCGCGGTCGGCGACGGCGCGAACGACCTTTCCATGCTGAAGGCGGCGGGCCTCGGCGTTGCCTTTCGCGCGAAGCCCGTCGTGGCGGCGGAAGCGGACACCCAGGTGCGCTACACCGAACTGACGACACTGCTGTTTTTCCAGGGCTACAAGCGCGCGGATTTCGTGACCTCGATCACGTGAAGCAGTCGGCAGCGCCGAAAGGCGCCGCCTGCCCTTCTGCATAGCTACCGCGCTGCGATCCCCTCGCGCGCTGCGCCCTGGCCCCAGTCGTGCATCGCGGGCAAGTCCAGCACTTGGTGCGCATAGGCTGCCGCCGTGCCGTCATCGCCGAACGCGGCGAGGTCGACGCCGTAGGTGCGAAACCGTGTCGCAACCGGCGCATACATCGCATCCGCGATCGAGAACGCGCCGAAAAGGAACGGGCCGCCCGCGCCGTAAGCCTTGCGCGCATCCCGCCACACAGCGACGATGCGTGCGATATCGGCCTTCGCCGCATCCGAGGGCTCGACGCCATCGACGCGCGCGTGAAAGTCCATCGACAGCTCTTTTCTCAACGCGTGGAAGCTCGAATGCATCTCGGCCGCGACCGAGCGGGCGACGGCACGGGCCGCCGCATCGTCCGGCCAGAGCTTCACATGCGTTGAAATTTCAGCCAGGTATTCGCAGATGGCGAGGCTGTCCCACACCGTGAGCGGGCCGCGCTTCAGCACGGGCACGCGCGCCGAGGGCGAATGCCGCGCGATCTGCGCCGCGCTGTCGGGCTGCCGAAGCTGAACGTGCTCCTCGCGGAACGGAATGCCAGCCACCTTTGCCGCAAGCCACGGTCGAAGGCTCCAGGACGACCACGCCTTGTTTCCGATCACGAGAACGATTTCGTTATGCACCTGCCGGTCCTCCGCGCTTTTGGACATAAATCCCGAAGCGCGGGATCGAGGCAAGTGGCGAAGCGTCCCAAGGCATCTGTATAAGCTTGAGCAGACTTTGGGCGGACCCGCGAACGCGAGGGTTGCGGCGCAATTGCGTCGCCCGCGGCGAGCGTTTAAAAGGTGCAGTAATCGCGCTTTGCGATTTATCGCGTTATTGCCGCACCTCATGGGTGCGAAGCCGCAAACAGTGTGCGAACCGCACATAGAGAGAGCCTCGCCGTGAACATTTGCATGATCGGTGCCGGATATGTCGGCCTTGTCTCCGCCGCCTGTTTCTCAGAATTCGGCTGGGACGTGACCTGCGTCGAAAAGGACGCCTCCAAGCTCGACAAGCTGAACGGCGGCGAAATTCCGATCTACGAGCCGGGGCTCGATGTGCTCGTGGATAAAAACGTGCGTTCCGGGCGGCTGCGTTTCACCTCCGAGCTGGCCGAAGTGGCGCGCGCGGCAGATCTCATCTTCCTTGCCGTCGGAACCCCGATGCGGCGCGGCGACGGCTACGCAGACCTCTCCTACGTCTATCAGGCGGTCGAGGAAATCGCCCCCCATCTGACGGGCTTCACGGTCATCACCACCAAGTCGACGGTGCCCGTTGGCACGAGCCGGGAGATCGAGCGCCGCGTTCGCCGCCTCCGCCCGGACGCTGATTTCGCCGTTTGCTCGAACCCCGAATTCCTGCGCGAAGGCTCGGCCATTCAGGACTTCATGCACCCCGACCGCGTGCTCGTCGGCGTGGACGACAACCGCGCGCGTGAGGTTCTGGAACGCCTTTACGAGCCGCTCCGCCTGCGCAGCGCGCCCGTGATGTTCGTCAGCCGCGAGAGCGCGGAGCTGGCGAAATATGCGGCGAACGCCTTCCTTGCCATGAAGATCAGCTTCATCAACGAGATTTCCGATCTGTGCGAAGAGGTTGGCGCTAATGTGCAGCAGGTGGCCAGCGCCATCGGCTCCGACCGCCGCATCGGCGACAAGTTCCTGCACCCGGGACCGGGCTACGGCGGCTCGTGCTTCCCGAAGGACGTTTCCGCACTCGCTCGCACCGCGCGCGAGGCTCGCTCGCCGCTGACGCTCGTCGAGCAGGTCGAGAAAGTGAACAACGAGCGCAAGATCGCCATGGCGCACCGCGTGATCCGCGCGCTTGGCGGCGATGCCGCGGGCAAGACGGTGGCGGTGCTGGGCGTCACCTTCAAGCAGAACACCGACGACATGCGCGACGCGCCGAGCCTCGTGATCGTGCCGATGCTTCAGGAGCGCGGCGCGACGGTGCGCGTCTACGACCCGCAGGGCCGTCATCAGGCCGAGCCGCTGTTGCCGGGCCTCGTCTGGTGCGAAAGCGTTCTCGAAGCGGCCGAAGGGGCGGATGCTGCCGTGGTGCTCACCGAATGGAACGAGTTCCGCGCCGTCAACCTTCCCGCGCTGAAGGAGAAGATGCGCGGCGACGTGCTGGTGGACCTTCGCAACATCTACCGTGCCGACCTCGCGCGCGACGCGGGCTTTGCTTATACGAGCGTCGGCCGTCCCGATAAGCCGCGCGTGAACGGCGTATCGACCTTCGGCAACGACGGCATCCTCACCGAAGGAACGGACGACACGGCGACGGCGTAAGCCGGGCGCGGTCGTTTCGTCGGCGCGGCGGCAGCCCCTCGTGGCGCTGCCGGCGAACACCTTGCAGCATAATCTGTTCGGCGCGGCTGCCCTTCGCGCCAATCCATCACACTCGGCGATCTTCCCCCCCGAGGGGAGGTGTCGCGATCTCGTGTCCATTCCGTTCGACGCGCGTATGCACCCGTTTGCCCCTTAACGCGCTCTTAATCACACTCGCTTAACTTTCATAAAACTATCCGCGTGGGCAGCGCGGGTGGTGCGTCCGGTCCTTCGGGCGTGCGTGAGTTTAGGCGTTTGTGAGGGTGTTGCGTGGCCGAGTGGCGTGTGGGCCAAGGCGAAGAGCGTGCGGCCTCTTTCGGGACGGCGGCCGGTCGGCATGCGCGCGCGGCAGCGGGCTTCATCCGACGCGCGCTTGCGAGGGGCCTCCGCGCCACAGTCGCCGCAATCTGGAAAACCATCCGCGCTTTCTTCCTCTGGCTTATCGTCAAGTCGCCGCTGGCGGAACCGCGCCGCAGCGCGCACCGCCCGCTGCTTCAACTCATCCCCTGGTTGATCGTCGCCGTCGGCTGGGGCGCGATAACACTTCTGGCCGTCGTCACCTATTACGCAACTGTGCTGCCTGATCCGCGTCAGGCCATGGTGCTGCGTTTGCCGCCGAACCTCACCATTCTGGCGCGGGGGGGCGAGTTCATCGCCGAGCGCGGCATGCGGCGCAATTACGTGCCCTATGCCGAGATTCCTCCGAACATCGTCAAGGCGGTGCTCGCGACAGAAGACCGGCGCTTCTTCTACCATTTCGGGCTCGATCCCATCGGCCTGGCGCGCGCCGCGAGCAGAAACTGGAATTCCGGCGAAGTGGTGCAGGGCGGGTCCACCATCACGCAGCAGCTCGTGAAGAACCTTTTCCTCCAGCCGAAGCGCACATGGACGCGAAAGGCCGAGGAATTCATCCTCGCGATCTGGCTTGAAAGCCGCTTCTCGAAGCAGCAGATCCTCGAATTTTATCTGAACCGCGTTTATTTCGGCGGCGGCAATTTCGGTATCGGCGCGGCGGCGCACTCCTATTTCGGCAAGGAGCCGAAAGACGTGACGCTTGCCGAAGCCGCGCTGCTCGCGGGGCTGATCAAGGCGCCGTCCTATTATTCTCCGACGTCGAACATGGACCGCGCGCGCGACCGATCGAAGGAGATCCTGCGCATTCTCGCGGAGACGGACCAGATCGACATCAACCAGTACGCCGAAGCGCTGGCGCACCCGGCTGAACTCAAGGTGCCGCCATCGAAACCGGGCTTCGGCTTTGTGGCGGACTGGGTGGCGGAAGTTGCCCCCATGCTGACGGGCGAAACGGACCGCAATCTCGTGGTAGAGACGACCATCGACGCGGGCCTTCAACTCGCGGCGCGGACTGCGGTCGAAGATATCATCCGCAACAAGGGCCGCACCGCGCGCGCCACCGAAGCTGCCGTGCTGCTGATGACACCGGACGGTGCGATCAGGGCGATGATCGGCGGGCGCAATCACGCGGAAAGCCAGTTCAACCGCGCCGTGCGCGCCATGCGGCAGCCGGGTTCGGCGTTCAAGCCGTTCATCTATCTCGCCGCCGTCGAATCGGGATGGATGCCGGACATGAAGATCGAGGACCGGCCCATCGAGGTCGATGGATGGAAGCCCTCGAATTTCGGCGATATCTACCGTGGCGAAATCACGCTGCGTCAGGCGCTCACACATTCGAGCAACATGGCGGCCGTGCGTCTCGCGAAGGCTGTCGGCACCGACCGCGTGGTGGAGGTCGCAAACCGCCTCGGCGTGATGTCGGCCAAGAATGTCGGGCTCACGATGGCGCTCGGCACCTCTGAAACGACGCTGCTCGAAATGACCTCGGGCTTCGCGGTGTTTGCCAATGGCGGCTTCTCCGTCGTGCCGGAGATCGTGGAGCGCATCCGCGACGATCAGGGCCGCGTGCTGTTCGAGCGGTCCAAGGCGCCGCCGCCGCGCATCGTGTCTCCGCGCGCCATCTCCGCCATGAACGACATGATGAATTCCGTCGTCGCGGGGGGCACTGCGATGGCGGCCTCGCTCGATCTCTACCCGGCCGCGGGCAAGACCGGAACGTCGCAGAAATACAAGGATGCGTGGTTCATCGGCTATACCGCGCAGTGGGTCGGCGGCGTGTGGATGGGCAACGACAACGCAAGCCCCATGCGTGGCGTCACGGGTGGCTCGCTTCCCGCCGAAATCTGGAAGCAGATCATGTTGAAGGCGCACGAAGGGCTGATGGCGAAGGCGCTGCCGGGTACGGGTCTGCCGCCCGAGTTCATCCAGCACACGGCCGACGCCATCGGGCTTTCGAACCTGCCGGCCCGAAATCCTTTACGTCGCCGCGAGGTTTCCGACGCCGAGGCAGCACCGGCCGCGCCGTCGCCGCTGGCTCCGGTACGGCCGCGCCGGGCGCCGCTCTGATGGGCGCCTTGCGAATGAATGTCCGTCTCCGGGTTGATTTACCCACCTAACGCCCTAAGCTCGTCATGAGCGTAACGCGTCACCTTCAACCTGGAGAGGAGGCGGAGAGTTGAGCCTGAAAGTCATTTTGCTGGCGACCGATTTTTCGACCCGTTCCGATCGAGCACTTCGCCGCGCAGCCATGCTCGCGAAGGCAACCGGCGCGCGCATCGTCGTCACCCACGTCATCGACGACGATCAACCCGAAAAGCTTGTGTCTCTGGAGCGGCAAACGGCCGACACCATGCTGCGGGAGATAGTCGGGTCGCGCGCTGAATTGGCAGACATCGGCGTTTCGCACGTGGTTGGGTCTGGCGAGCCTTTTGTCGGCATCGCGTCGGTCGCTCTCGAGACGGCGGCCGATCTCATCATCGTCGGGTCGCATCGTCGGCAGATTCTGAGAGATGTCTTTGTCGGGACGACGGCCGAGCGCGTTATACGCTTCGGCGAAATCCCCGTCCTGATGGTGAATGCGGAGCCTCATGCCCCTTATGCGCGAACCGTCGCCGCAATCGACCTGTCGGATTGCTCGAAGGACGCAGTTATCGTTGCCGACCGCTTCGGCATGCTCGAACCCGGGCGCACGATCCTGCTGCATGTATTCGACCCCGCAGCCAAGGGCATGCTTTCCTACGCGGGCGTGGATGCGGCCACAATCGAGCGCTATGTCTCCGCTGAGGAGAACGATACAAAACGTGCCATCGAGGGTTTTGTGGCTTCCGCGGGGCTTGATCCGCGCGCTTATCCGGTGATGCTCAAGGAGGGGCGGACAGCGACGGTGATCCGGGAAACCGCCTCGGAAATTCCGAGCCTCACCGTGATCGGCACAAATGGCCGTAGCGGCCTTTTGAAGGTGCTTCTCGGGAGCGTGGCGGAGGAGGTGCTGCAAAAGGCGGAATACGACGTGCTTGTCGTCCCGCCGAAGGCGCCGCTTGAAGCCGCGGCATAATCAAGCGCCGTGAGCGCCGAGAGGATATGCGCGCGCCTGCCGGAATCGGACAGGCGGCGCTCCTGCGCAGACCAGCACAAATCGGCGCGGCACGCCGCTGTAGATCTTGGTTGCCGACCGCTTTCTGCGTCAAACCGGACCCGATTTTACGCAGGCAGAAGCGGTTTTAAGACGCCGGACAAAATAGAAAGCTGCGCGCGCCTGCTTCCATCACAAGCGGATAAGCTCTAGGGCTTGCCCGCTCGATCCCAGAATGCCTTGATTTTACTGAGGAAACCGATGGTGTCAGGGTGCGTCGTATCGTTTGACGCCTTCTCGAATTCCTTCAGCAACTCTTTCTGCTTGCGCGAGAGATTCTGCGGCGTCTCGACCTCGACCTGAACGTAAAGGTCACCCGTCAGCTTGGAACGAAGCACCGGCATTCCCTTGCCGCGAAGGCGGAACTGCTTGCCCGTTTCCGTACCTTCGGGGATCTTCACCCGCGCGCGGCCGCCGTCTATGGTTGGCACCTCGACCTGCCCGCCGAGCGCCGCCGTCACCATGGTGATCGGCACGCGGCAGAAGAGATCAGCCCCATCGCGCTGGAAGATGTCGTCCGGCAGGATCGACAGGAAAATGTAGAGGTCGCCCGCAGGGCCGCCGCGAACACCGGCCTCGCCCTCGCCCGCAAGCCGGATGCGCGTCGAATCCTCGACACCCGCCGGGATGTTGACCGAAAGCGTACGCTCACGCGTTACACGTCCGCTGCCGGAGCAGACGGTGCAGGGCTTCTGAATGATTTCGCCGCGACCCTGACAGGTCATGCAGGTTCGCTCGATGGTGAAGAAGCCCTGGCTCGCGCGCACCTTGCCGAAGCCCTGGCAGGTCGGGCAGGTCACGGGGCTGGAACCGGATTCGGCACCGGCGCCGCCGCACGCCTCGCACGTGACGGAGGCAGGCACGCGGATCTGCGCCGTCTTGCCGTAAAAGGCTTCGGCGAGAGAAATCTCCATGTTGTATTTGAGGTCGGAGCCGCGCTCCTTGGCGCTGCGCCCGCGTGTCCGGCGCCCCCCCATGAACTCGCCAAACAGGTCGTCGAAGATCTCCGACATCGACGCCGAAAAGTCCGAGCCGAAGCCGTAACCGCCATTGGCGCCGGCGCCCTCGAAGGCAGCGTGTCCGAATTGGTCGTAGGCCGCGCGCTTCTGCGGATCTTTCAGCGCCTCGTAAGCCTCGTTGACTTCCTTGAACTGAATTTCGGCCGTGGCGTTACCCGGATTGCGATCCGGATGGCATTCTTTTGCTAGCTTCCGAAAAGCGCTTTTGATTTCGTGATCGGCTGCGCCCTTTTTCAGCCCGAGCACCTCGTAATAATCGCGCTTCATGGTGTCTTGTTGAGATCCTTGATCATCGAACATTCGCCGCCAAAAGATCAGCTTAAGCTTCGCGGACGCAACTTACGCGCCGTTCCGGACCGCCGGACGCGATGTGACGGGAAGGATTTCGCCTTCCCGCCGTCCAATCTTAAGCCGACTTCTTCTTGTCGTCCTTGACTTCCTCGAACTCGGCATCGACCACGCCGTCAGATGCCGGAGAGCTGCCGCCGGCGGGACCGGCCTGCGGGCCGCCCGCTCCGGGAGCCGCGCCGCCTGCATCACCGCCAGCCTGACGGTAAAGCGCTTCGCCGAGCTTCATCGCGGCCTTCGCCAGCTCGTCCGCCTTGGCGGTGATCTGCGCAGCGTCCTCGCCCGCGGCAGCCGTCTTCAGTTCTGCTACGGCAGCCTCGACCGCCTTCTTGTCGCCCTCGGAAACCTTGTCTCCAAGTTCGACCAGCGTCTTCTCGGTTGAGTGAATCAGCGCTTCGGCCTGATTCTTGGCCTCGACCAGCTCGCGGCGCTTCTTGTCCTCCGCGGCGTGGCTTTCGGCTTCCTTGACCATGCGGTCGATCTCGTTGTCGGACAAGCCGCCCGACGCCTGAATGCGGATCGATTGCGCCTTGCTCGTAGCCTTGTCGAGGGCTGACACATTCACGATGCCGTTCGCGTCGATGTCGAACGTCACTTCGATCTGCGGCACGCCGCGCGGCGCGGGCGGGATGCCCACGAGGTCGAACTGACCGAGCAGCTTGTTGTCCGCCGCCATCTCGCGCTCGCCCTGGAACACGCGGATCGTCACCGCGTTCTGATTGTCCTCGGCGGTCGAGAAGACCTGGCTCTTTTTCGTCGGGATCGTCGTGTTGCGGTCGATGAGGCGCGTGAACACACCGCCCAGCGTTTCGATGCCGAGTGAAAGCGGCGTGACGTCGAGCAGCAGCACGTCCTTCACGTCGCCCTGAAGCACGCCCGCCTGAATGGCGGCGCCCATGGCCACGACTTCATCCGGATTGACGCCCTTGTGAGGCTCCTTGCCGAAGAAGTTCTTCACGATCTGCACGATCTTGGGCATGCGCGTCATGCCGCCGACCAGCACGACTTCGTCGATCTCGGCGGCCTTCAGACCGGCGTCGCGAAGCGCGGCCTCGCAAGGTCCGATGGTCCGCTGAACGAGGTCGTCCACCAGGCTTTCGAGCTTGGCGCGCGTCAGCTTCATCGTGAGATGCTTCGGACCGCTGGCGTCCGCCGTGATGAACGGCAGGTTGATTTCGGTCTGCTGGGCGCTTGAAAGCTCGATCTTCGCCTTTTCGGCTGCTTCCTTCAGGCGCTGGAGCGCCAGCTTGTCGTTGCGAAGGTCGATCCCGTTCTCGCGCTTGAATTCGCTCGCGAGGTAGTCGACGAGGCGCATGTCGAAGTCTTCACCGCCGAGGAACGTGTCGCCGTTGGTCGACTTTACCTCGAACACGCCATCGCCGATTTCGAGCACAGAGATATCGAACGTGCCGCCGCCAAGGTCGTACACCGCGATGGTCTTCGACTCTTTCTTCTTGTCGAGGCCATAGGACAGCGCCGCTGCCGTCGGCTCGTTTATGATGCGAAGCACTTCGAGGCCCGCGATACGGCCCGCGTCCTTCGTGGCCTGACGCTGGGCGTCGTTGAAGTAAGCAGGAACCGTGATGACGGCTTTCTCGACCTTTTCGCCGAGATATGCTTCTGCCGTTTCCTTCATCTTCTGAAGAATGAAGGCGGAAATCTGCGAAGGAGAGTACTTCTTGCCGTTAGACTCGACCCACGCGTCGCCATTGTCGCCGCGAACGATCTTGTAGGGGACGAGGTTCATGTCCTTCTTGACGACTTCGTCGTCGAAGCGGCGGCCGATCAGGCGCTTGATCGCAAAAAAGGTGCTTTCGGGATTCGTAACGGCCTGGCGCTTGGCGGGCAGGCCGATCAGACGCTCGCCGTCATTGGTAAACGCCACCATGGACGGCGTGGTGCGAATGCCCTCGGAATTCTCGATGACCTTGGGATGGCTTCCCTCCATGACGGCCACGCAAGAATTGGTCGTGCCCAAGTCAATGCCAATCACTTTCGACATGGTTTAGAACCTCGTGCTGCTCATTCTGTCGCGAGACGCCAGGCCGCTTAAAGCCAGCCACCCCGTATTTGTTCGATGTCTTCGTCCCGCGCCGAGAATGTCTATCTCGAATTGGTGATCATATAGGGGAGCGCTTGGAGCCGCGCAAGCACCAGCGGCTCGCCGCAACGCTTCCGACGCGCTTCACGAACAGGATATTGTCTTGGGCGCCGAAATATGACGCCGTCACGAGCATTTCGCCGCATGCGGGGATCGGCAAAATCGAGCAAATTCCTTCGCAAGGCATGCTTGCGGATGTGGCCACCATGGGGCGATAGTGTGGCGATCGCATAAAAACGTCGTGGTTTCCCGTCATAGCCCTTCCGCCGAGCCGGTCGGCGTTACGGTCGCCGCGCCATTTGGGCCTTGCGCGGCCCGAAGGACAGGGCAACAATATGTCTTTCACGGTCGGTTTCGCGCGGCTGCTCCACACGGCCGCTCGCCGACTCCACGTTCGCCCGCCGCGGCGGGCGCCGCCTTCAAGACGCAAGTCCAAGGAGCGTCCATGGACGATACTCTGCCAAGCGCATTCGGCCCGGCGAGCGGCGTGCATCCCCTCACGAAACCGCAGCCCGGCCTTCCCTCCGTCACCGCCTTCAATCGCCACGAACTCAGCACGATTTTTTCCGTCTACGGTGCAAAGGTTGCCGAAGGAGAGTGGCGCGATTATTCCATCGATTTCCTCAAGGATCGCGCGGTGTTCTCCGTGTTCAGGCGGTCGACGGAAATGCCCCTGTACCGTATCGAAAAGAATCCGCGGCTCACCAGGCGGCAGGGCGCATACAGCGTCGTTGCCACGAGCGGGCTGATCCTGAAGCGCGGGCACGACCTCGCCAAGGTGCTCCGGGTGCTCGACCGCAAGCTACGCCTCGTCCAGAGCTGATCCGCGAGCGCGGTTCGGACAGCAGACAAACCCCGGCATTGGGTCGAAAATCTCTGGAGCCACCGGGCGTCGCCGTACTTCCGCCGCCTGTTCTGCGACAAGGTCGAGGCGTCGCACCGGATCCGTCAGCTTCAGCCCCAGAAACCAGCGATAGGCGACATTGACCTCGATGAAACGTCCTGGGCCGGGTGACGCGGTCGTTCGAACTCGCCGGGATCGATGTTGCCCGAGGCCATCGC
>NZ_JASGFR010000044.1:0-29293 GCF_047605405.1 Rhodomicrobium sp.
CGGTTCATCCCCGCGTGGGCGGGGAACACACTTCCGCGTAACGAATTGATCGCACGAAAGAATCACGATGTCAAAGAACGCCACCAAAGTTCCCGCTTCGTTCCGCAGGCTCAAAACGGCGGCTTCAGCGGGTCCTCGGCAGGCGGCGCGGGCCTGAACTTCACCAGCAGAAAACCGTCGAAATCGGCCTGCTCCCGCCGGTTCGCGCCTACGGTGAGAAAGTCGAACCCGGCCTCGTTCACCGCCGTCCACGCGATTACGGCGTTGCCCTCGCCGATCATCGCGCAAACCTCGCCCCACATGCGCTCTCGCGCGCGCCGGGAGTAATTGCCCACATAAACGCCCGCGCGTACCTCAAGCAGCCAGAGCGAGAGCCGCCCGCGCAAGCGTGGCGACGCGTTCTCAGTTACGATGACCATCATCGCCGGATGCCTCCTCGCGCGGGATGGCCGCATCTGTCGCCTCGGGGGCCTCTTCGGGAGGCTCCAGGCCGCCCGCCCTGAGCACCTCCTCGATCAGCGGAATGATGCGGTCGAGGATCTTCGCGCGGCGGAAGCTGTCGCGGCAGGCCACGCGCACCTGCCGCTCGGCCGGCGTGCCGTCTCCCTTCCCCTTGGCGACGCGCGCCGCCACCTCGAACGCGGTCGGCACCACGGTCTCGAACTTCACGATGTCGGCGATGTCGTAGACGAAGCTCTGCGGCTTGCCGCGATGCAGAAAGCCGATGGCGGGCGCGTATCCTGCCGCCAGGATCGCCGCTTCGGAAAGCCCGTAAAGGCACGCCGTCGCCGCCGAAAGGCACTGGTTCGGAAGGTCGCCCTTGTCCCAGTCCTTCACATCGTAGTTGCGCGCCTTCCATTCGACGCCGTAGCGGCGCGCGAGCAGCTTGTACATCTCGCGGACGCGCACGCCTTCGATGCCGCGAAGCTGATCGATCGAGCGTCGCTCGGGCGCGGGTTCGCCGAAGCGCAGCTCGTACATCTTGCGCACGACGTTGAGCCGCGCCGTTTCGTCGAGCGCGTTCTTCGCCTGATAGAGGAGCTTGTCGGCGCGCGCTCCGCCCGGCTGGCCGGACGCGTAGAGGCGTACGCCCCCTTCACCCACCCAGACGAGCAGGCAGCCGACGCGCGCGGCGAGCACCACGGCGGCGTGACTGACGCGCGTGCCCGGTTCGAGCATGAGACAGGCAAGCCCGCCGACCGGGATCTGCACGCGCACGCCGTTCTGGTCGACGAGCACGAACGCGCTGTCGAGCACGTCGAGTTCGCCATATTGCAGGAACACGATGCTGGCCCGGTCCCGCATGGGGATCGGGCGCAGCGGTATGAACGGTGCTGGCGCGGCTTCGGCCATGGCTCACCCCCGGCGGATGAGCATGAGCCCGCAGCCGAAGGCTTTCGCCTTGCCGAAGCCGTCGGGCAAGCGCGCGAGGAACAGCGCCGGATCGGTCACTTCGATCAGCCCCTCGAAATCGAGCACGCCGAAGATTGCCCCGTCGCCGCGAATGCGCGGGATACGGACGGTTTCGTAATTCGAGGCGCTGAGGAAAACCTTGTCGCCCTCCGCGTCGGGGTTCGGAACAAGCGCGAAGCCGGCCTTGCGCCCCTGCCCTTCGAGCCACGCGCGCGCAACCCTCGCGGTCTCGGCCTCGCGTTTTTCCGCCCGCTCGGTCGGCTTCAGCCTTTCCTTGTCGGTCGGTTCCGTTCGCTTGTCGCGCGTCCGCTTGCCTTCCAGCGGTTCCAACGCGGCCATCA
Organism: Rhodomicrobium sp.; assembly: GCF_047605405.1. Classification (NCBI taxonomy): domain Bacteria; kingdom Pseudomonadati; phylum Pseudomonadota; class Alphaproteobacteria; order Hyphomicrobiales; family Hyphomicrobiaceae; genus Rhodomicrobium; species Rhodomicrobium sp. The sequence goes on from NZ_JASGFR010000044.1 coordinate 1,755, forward strand.
CGATATCGCAGCGTTGGCCGCGAACGCGTCCCTTGCCGTCGCGCTTCTCCTCTCCCGCCTCCCATGCGCGCTTGAGGCTGACGACCGGGTTGGCGCGAAGCGAGAAACGCAAGGTGTCGCCCGCGTTGAGCTTTGGCGCGAACTCCTGCGTGTCGAGATCGAACAAGCGGTGGCGATTATCGGGCGCCTCGCGCGACAGGATGTAATATTCGCCGGGCGATTTCTCGCGCCAAAGAAACAGCCGCTCCTTGCCGCTCGCATCCACGATGGGACGCTCGCTGCCGTCGTTGAACAGCATCCACACGATGCGGTGCGCCTGCGCGAGGGCGTCGCCTTTGGCTATGCCCAGAAGAGCACGGGCGAGCGGCGCAAGCGCCTCGCCGCGCCCAGCCCGAAGCCGCGCGCGAGAAAAGTAGAGGGTGCTCATGTCTGCCCCCCCCGCGGTGCGATCACCGCCTCTTGCCGCACGCCGAACCGCCATTTCGTCCGGCTTTCCGGCACGTCGCGGCGCTGTTCGATGCGTGTGCTCGAAGCCGCCGCAGGATCGTCGGCGTCGCAGTAGACGGTCGGCTTAGGTGTAGCCTGCCCCTCGCTCTCGAAATAACTCTTCTTGAACTCCGCGACGCGCTTCGTCGCGTCATCGTAGACGGAGAAAGCAGCGAGCACGTCGTCCGCCTCAACAACCTCCGGCGCGCAAGGAAGCATCAGCGGATGCGATTTCCGACCGGCGTAAAGGTTGAAACGCGGAGCCTTCAACGCTTCGGCGATGCTCCAGAGCGAGAACGGCGCTTCGATGACGCCCGTCCTGAACCACAACGCAGCCGTCGAGAATGCGTTCGTGCGGTATTCACGCGTGGAGAGCGTCGTCTTGAGTTCGTGTTTCGCTACGGCGAGTTCGTCAGCGCGCGTGGCGAAACGGCGATTGCGCTTTTGCGGTGGCACCTGCGCGGTGTGATAGTCGTAGGCGGGCTGCCCCGGCTGATCGACACGCACCGCGAAGTTCAAGAGACTCAGCGCATCGATACGATGCTGTTCCTCGCGCTCGATGCCGAGCGCCGCCGCGACGAGCCCGAGAACGCCCGATTTCGAGGGCCGATTGGACGAGTTCCGCCACTCCCCGGGATCGTATTTCATGCCGAAGGACGCCATCGGCGCGGCGATGGTGAAGACGAGATAGTTGCGCATGGCGTCACTCGCTCGCCGCGAAGGCGACGATCTGTTCGAGCGTGCTGTCGTGGCCTGGATCCCAGGGCCGGCCCGGTATTGCGCGAAGCGTGCGCGCATCGTCGAACAAGGCGCCATAGACGCCGTTCATCTGCGCGATCAAACCGCCCTTGCGGTCATCGCCTTCGAGCGCTTCGACCGACTTCGCAAGGAGATCGTCGCCCCAAACAGGCTTGAAGAACGCCGCCGCGAGACTGCGCGGCTGCTGGCTGCCCTTCTCGACGCGAAGATAATTCGCGAGTGCGTGCGCGGCGAAACTGTTCTGCTTGCCTGAGGGCCGCGCCTTCGCGAAGCCTTCCACAAACGCCTCGATCGCCTTCCGCGCCAGCGCCGGATCGCCCCCGAGGTTCTTCAGCAACAAGTCGCGGTCGATGCTGGCATAGAGATAGAAGACGCCCGAGCCGAAGCCCAATTCGCCGATGAAGCCCGCGCCCGCGTCTTCCGCGCTCGTCTTCAGATCGTCCACGGCGGTATAGAAGTCGTCCTCGACCACGACCTTGTGCGTGGTGATGGCGTGCGCGACCTGCACCGCCGCTTCGCGGTTATAGTCCGGGTTGTCGGCGAGCATGCGCCCGAACATGGCGATATCGGCCGCCGTATCGGCGCGACGGAGGAGTCCGGCGGCCAGTTCCGCCTGCTTCTTATCTTTGAAAGCGTCGATACCGTCTTTAACCAGCCTGTCGGCAAGCTCGAACGCGGCGACCTTTTCTTCCGGCGAAATGAATGCGAGCTGCTTGATATTGGTTTGAGGCTTGTCCTTGGCATCTTCGATCTTGCCGAAGATGCCCGCCACGATGCGCGTGATTTCGAGCGCTTTCGCGTCATCGACGCCGCTCTTCCTGAGATGCGCCGAAATGACCTCGCCAAGCCGCTGCGTGCGCTCGCCGAGATTGCCCGCGAGCCGCTCCCTGAAATTGGCCGAGGTTCGGATGGCGCGCTTCAGCGCTTGGCTCGAAATGCGCAGGCGTTCCGCGCCACCGAACTTCGCCGTCTTGGGCCGGCCGGTGTCGTCGCGGTTGAGGTTCGAGGGCGCGTAAACAGTAAGGGCGTGAAGCTGAATGAATTTCGTCATGATGCTTTTCCTTTGAAAATGAGTGGAGTCAGGCTGCGGGCTTTTCAGTGGACGTTTCTTCTTTCGGATTGTCGCGAGGGGCCGCTTCACCTGCCTGCCAGTAGTCGAAGGCGAAGCGCATGCGTGTGCGCTCGCTGTCCCAGTTCATGATCAGATCCGCGAGATCGCCAACGTTTGCCGTGCCGCCCTTGAGAGCGACGAGACGGCGAAACGCGGTCAATATCTCGTCGTCGCCGCTGGTGGAGAGAAGTCGGCGCAGACGAAGCTGACTGAGTTGCGCCGTAGCGTCGTCGCCCTTGTTCGGACCGACCGATGACGCAATTTTCAGCGTTTCGTTTTCGCGGACATGGGCGAGCACAGCCGCCAGCACCCCCACGCGGCGGAGCCTCTGTTCGTTGCCGCTGCCGACGCGCCGGAACAGCAGCGCCGTTTCGCGCTCGGCCGCGGCCTCGACCCAAGTCGAAGAACGCCGAAGCTTCGCGAGCGCGGCCCGGTTGCCGCCTCCGTTGGCGTTGGCGACTTCGCCGCTTTTTGCGGGCTGGAGCGATTGCCACCACTTGCGTGCTTCGTCTCCAATCTCGTTCTTTTTCGCTGTGCCGATTTTAGGTGCGGCTGTACCGATTTGCGCGCCCGCCGTATTCGCCGATGCTTCGCTCATGCCGCTTTCCTCCGGGTTCCGTTCGCCTTCTTCTCTGCTTTTTCCGGCCGCTCGACGCCGAGCGCCTTCCAGATTATCGGCCCGCTCAGGCCGAAGAACAGCATGCTGCGCGCGCTGACGATGTTCTTGAGGTCGGGGCTGTCAGGGGCGTCGATGGGTGCGAGATCATCGAAAATGGCAAGCGCGGCGGTGCGGATCGCCGCGCGCCACGCCTCTTTTGCCTCGACGTAAACCTTCGCGTCGGCGTCGTCCGGGGCTTTCACCGCGAGATCGCGAAGCGTGTCGTAGAAGGCGTTCTCGGTGTCGGCCCAGAAGCGCGCGCGGGCGGCGGCGAGCGGCGCCTTGCTGCTTTCGGGCTGAGCCTTCTTCTTGTCGGTGTAGAGGGCGGTCTTCAAGGCGCTGAGAAGGAGCTGCGAGGCTGCTTCGGCCGCCTGCACCATCGCCGTCGCACAGCCTGCTAGGTGATAGTCGCGTTCTTTATCGCCGGTGGAGATCAACGGCAGCATCGCCTCGGTAAAGTCGAGCGGCTTCATCTTGTCCATCGCATAGCCCGCCGCGAGCAGGCCGACGCTGTTCGGCACGGAAACTTTCAGACCGATATCGACCGCACGAGCATGCAGGAAGGTGGAGACGACATGCGCCGGAAGCGACGTCTCTTCTTTTTTGTCGTCCTTGCTCTTGAGCGTCAGCCCGATCCAATCCCTGTAACCGACGCCCGATACCTTGAAATGCAACGGCAGCCAAATTTCGCCAAGCTCCTTGTCTTTCGACTTGTAATAGGGGCTGAGCGGGTGGGGCCATGTGTGGGTTGGGTAATATGTCCCATAGGGGCGCGTGACGTAGGACGTGACGATCACAGCGTCCGTATCGCCCGTAATGGCGCAACGCTCGCCATTTCCTGGCGTGAACGTGAGCCGAATGCGCCGCGGCATCCCGAAAAACGCCTGGGCAAAATGGGTGTGGGCGGGAGTCGTGATCTCGTCGTTATGCGACGTGCGCGTCGGCACAAGCCAAGGGATCACTTTTGCCGCATCCTCGGGGGCGATCTTCAATCCCTCCGGTGTGTTCGCCCAAAGAAGCTGCCAGAGAGTCGGCGCTCTGCTCCCAATCCTCGGGATTACCAGAGTGGTGGACGGGCCGCCACCGCGCAGCGACGTTCGATGCCCCCGTCCCCCGGCCGGTGCACCGGCCTGCAAAGCAATGAGCGCGAGAGCCGCGCCGCGCCGCGACAGTGCCGAAATCGTTCCTTCCTTGACGAAGTGGCCAGCGGGCGTTTCCATGAAAAGAGAAGCGATGGGCTCGCGCGCGGCGTCGTTCAGCAATTCCAGATTTTCAAAATCCTGGAAGAAGCGCGGGCCGTCTCCGTCGAGCACCAGCGCGCGGGCGAAGGGCGCGATGGCGGCATCGATTTCGTCGGGCGTGGGCGGCGTCTCGAAGCGGTCCGGCCAGTCGTAATTGTCCGTTGGCCCCATGCTGATAGCGATGAGACCAATCAGGAATTCGGTCACGCTGATGTCGCAGTCGGCGCGGCCGGTGTCGATGCGCAGCAAATCAGTGCGGCCGATATCGCGGAGTCGAATGAATTCGCGCTCCCCCTCGACCGTGGCGACGGGCAGCCAAGGCTCCGCCGCGAGCGAATAAGGCTCGGTCATAACGAAACTCTCTTTTGTAAAATGGCCACGAATATTCAGTCAGTGAGCGCTGAGTCGCGCTCACCGGAAAGCCTCGGATCAGGCTTGTCGACTGGTATATTAAGGGTGCATCGTCAGATGAGGCAGAGCCGCCGCGCCGCTTCGTTCATCAGTCGGAACGACTCGCGAAACTGAGCCAGATTCGGGTCGAGAAACTGCACATCGGGTTGGGGCAAACGACCGGGATCCATTGCCCGGATATATACATAGCGCGGATCGGTCAGGGCGAAAATCACGTCCCCCGTGGTCAGCCGCATGGCCTTGGCGATCTGAGCCGGAGTTTCACGCCGATCATGTCGCGCCTTGATTTCCGCGACCTGCTCTTCAGACAAAATGATGTTTTCCGCAAAATTGCATTGCGGTTCGTCGTCGATGACGGTATCCAATGGTATCTCCTGAATTCGTAGCTGATAGGGCAAAAGATTTAGGACAATGAACCGGGATGAGCTGCAACTCATCGCCGGTTCTTTTTGTGCGCGCTTGAGCGGCCCGCTGACAATACGTATACGACCTTTTACCTTCCGTCAATCCCCCCACCCTTGGTGATTTCACATACCGTTAGGAACGGCATACCTTCTGTTTTTTCGGCGGGAGGGCAACCCCGCGTGGGCAGGGAACGATTTACCGGCTCACATTCCGTTCTAACGTCATACCGGTTCATCCCCGCTCGGGCGAGGACAAGCCGGACGCTAAAGCGTTCGCGCGAGACTGTCAAACGGGCGGGCGCCGACATCGGTCGAAAGTGGCCCGCATGGCGTCGACAGAATGCCACGAGGCGCGCGGCAATGCGATTATCCGGGACATCGCCTGGCACGTTCAACGAACTCTGCTCCGCGTGGCGGCTTCAAGCAGGCGGAGCGCAGAACCTCCATCCGCAGCGCCGACCGCTCACGCCTCGAACCGCAGCCCCAGCCGGTCATCGTAAACCGCCGTAGCCGCCCCCTTCTCACGCTCCACCGAACCGCGCCACGGTTCGCCATCGCCGCCTCGCGCCAGAAGCAACAGCGGGATTTCCCGCTCCCACCTGCCCCAATCCTTCTTCGCGGCGTCGATGGCGCGGGCGAGTTCGCCTTCCGGCTTCGGCACACCCTTCGCAAGCCGCTCCTGCACGCGCACCTCGGACAGCGCCCATGTGCGCCGAAGCGCCTCCGCACCTTCGCCCTCAAGCTTGCGATACGGGACCACCGCACCGCCTACCAGCCGTGCGAGCCTGAACGTCACCGACGGCCCGTCTTCGAGGCGCGTTGAAACATCCACGTCCGCCGACCACCCTGCGTTGTCGCGGCCATAGCCGTCCTTGAGCGAAAGGAGGTTGATATCGGCCACACACTTGCCCGATATCGCGTTTGCCTCGGCTTTCATCGACGCGGCGTCCAAGGCGGCCGGATAGTCCAGCGGATCGGGACCGTAAACCTTCGCGATGAGGTGGCGCAGCCCCTCCGGCGCGCGGATTTCGCCCGCATCGAACAACGCCTTGGCCGAGCGCCAGATCGCGCCGTGATGACGGTAGACGGCGGGGGCGCGCTGGCTCATGCCGCGATACCAGTCGGCATCCACCGCGCCATCGGGGTCCGGCGAGAAGATCAGCAGTTCGCGCGGCGCGAGGCGTCCTTCGCGGCCGGGATGCCGCCACAGCCTTCCCGCGCGCTGGATGATGAGATCGACCGGGGCGAGGTCGCTCACCATCGCGTCGACATCGTAATCGAGGGACTGTTCGAGAATCTGCGTCCCGACGAGAACGAAGCCGCGCCGCTGCTCCGGCGTGCTCCCGCGCCCCAACAGCGTCTGGATTTTCGCCTCGCGGTCGATGCGATCCCCCATCGCGAAGCGCGCGTGAAGAAGGAGCGGCTCAAGCCCCGCCTTCTCCAGCGCCTCGCAGGCTTCGATGGCGTCGTCCACCGCATTTCTGATCCACGCGACCGGCGCGCCGTCCCTGGCGAAGGCTGCCACATGCGCGACGGCCTCATCGAAGGTGGCAATGCGGCGGACCGGAACGCTTCGGCAAAGCTCCTCGCGCGCTCCGACGGGAGTTTCATCGACTGCGCCGCGCCGTACGGCGGTTATCAGCGGATAAGCGGCGCTCGAAACGCGCCCTCCACTAATCCCGGCGCCGCTTCGCCACGCAGCAATGAGATCGTTGCGCTTACTCTCCGCGAGCGTTGCCGACAGGATTATGGTCGACCCGCCGAGCGCGGTATGAAATTCGATCACACTCTCAAGCTCGCGCGAAACATAGGCGTCATAGCTGTGCGCCTCGTCCACGATCAGCACGCGGTCGGCAAGCGCCCAGAGGCGAAGCGCCTGATATTTGCGCGGCAAGACCGCGAGAAGCGCCTGATCGACGGTGCCGACGCCGACATGGGCGAAGAATGCCTTGCGCCGGTCGTCCGCGATCCAGCTCGCGCAAGCGTGCTGCGCCGTCTCGTTGGCGTCGTCATGAGCCGGAAAGCGCGCCGGTTTGGACTCACCGGGGTCAAATATCGAGCCCGTGAAGCGGTCGTCGAGATTTCGTCGGCCATGCGCGAGAACCAGGGATGGCGCCGCACCGTCAGCGAACAGCTTGCGATAAACGCCAGCCAAACGGCCATACATGGCGTTCGATGTCGCCATGGTCGGCAGCGCGAAGTAAATGCCGCTTGCGGCGTCGGCCGCGAGCAGGCGCTCGGCAAGGATCAGCGCGGCCTCTGTCTTTCCCGCGCCCGTCATATCCTCGATGATGAACAGATTCGGCCCGGCGCTGATCGGGATGGCTGCGGCAGCCGTTTGAAGCGGGCTCAGTTCGGCGCGTCCGCTGCCCTTGGGCAGCAGGTCCGAAGGATCGAAAGCCTCGCGCGCAGAAGCAGGCAGGATTCCAGCCCTTTCCACCGCCTCGACCGCCTGAGCGCGCGCGTGGCGCCAGTAGTCGGACAGATCGCCGACCGTCTCGCGATACGCAAAGCATTCCTCATTCGAGCCGATCCAGTCGGCGAGGACGACGAGACCCGCAAGCGCCCAGGAGAACGCCGCGAGCTGGCTCGCTGAGGGCTTTCCGAGAAGCACGGGGCCAGCGCAGGGGATCAGCGCGAAAGCGCGGTCGATGAAATCGTTGATCGGGGGCGCGATCGTTTCTACGCTCCGCTTCCACAGGGTCGCGCTGGACGGAATATCCATCGGGCGCCCGTGATGCGACATGACAGCGGTCAAGAGTTGCGAAATACCGCTTGCGCGAACTCCCGGAAGTTGCGCCTTGAAAAATGACCCAAGTTCGAGGTCACGGGCGATCCCGAAACCAAGCACGGTGTGATGGAGCGGCGCCTCCCCCGTGCCCGTGAAGCGGCGCAGTTCCTCCGGGCAGCGATCGGGAAGCTTCGACTGAAAATCGGGATGAAACTTGCCGAGATCATGAAGTGCGGCAAGCCGCACGATGAGGCCGCGAAGCGCTTGAGGGTCCGCGTCGAGAAGCGCCGCAAGCCGTTCGAGGCGTCTCGGGAAGCGCTCAAGAAGAACGTCGGCGACGGCCGCCACATCGAGCAGATGGCACGGCAGCGCGTGCAACTGAAGCGATCCGCCAGCACCGGGTTGGGACTTCGCCCAGAACGAAAACATATCCATCGATTATCTTCCTAAATAAATACTTGTATAGCAGCACGCATGAACCTTGGCTACGCCGAGACGATGAGGGTCGTCGGAGCGGGCGATGAGCGCACTCGACCCGAGGTGGACGCAAACACGCTCCAGTTGCAAGTCCGCTCGTCCCTTCCCGGAACGCCGTCTTTTCGCGCCTCGCAGCCGCTCAAAAATTGCGGGCCTGACGAGTCGCTTCCCGATAGGACCCGGCGTGAACGACACTGTGCATCAGCCGTTGATCTCTCACGAATAGATGTTGCATTTTCTCCAAAATTGCATAGAACTCATTGAAGATTAGGAAGGGAATGCACGCAATGTTTAACCTAGGTTGTCTCAGCATTGAGCCGATGTGAATAAGTCATTCTCCTAGGATATCTGAAATAATATTAACCGCAATTTTTGCGTGCGTCGATTATTGCGCTTAGTCAATATGATTTTGCGCGTTATCAGGTCGAATAGATAGTTTTTAATATTTTTATATATTAGCGTTTTTGTCGCTATAGTTTGTTGCTTCGGGTGCTGCGTTTCACCCGAAGTGCGGTAGCTTATAAAAGCTGATATCCGCAGCTTAATTGCATACAATTCCTTGACGTCAGCGCATTTCTATCAGGCAGAACATCGAGAGTACCTTCAATTAATCTCGTCGATGAGTTCAGCAGTCTTCGCGCAGACGGCCCTCGCTGCACTCAGTCGGACACAGGGGAGCGCCTCCTTCTTGGTAGAAGTCCCAGTCGCCGAAGCACCTGTCGCGGACTCGGAGTTCCGATGCTCCCCACGGTCGGAAGCACGCACGAAATACATGATTTCGATCATCCTGCTGACCTACAATGACGAGTGCCAGATCGCGAACACTCTGGCCTCGATCGCGGACCTGTCCGACGACATCATCGTCGTCGATTCCTTCAGTTCCGATCGCACCGTCGAGATTTGCCGCAGCCACGGTGCCACCGTCCATCAGAACCCGTTCGTCAACCAGGCCGTGCAGTTCAACTGGGCCTTGGACAATTTGCCGATCAGGCACGATTGGATCCTGCGGCTCGATTCGGACGAGATCATTCCCGACAAGCTCAAGGCGGAGATCCTGGCACGCGTCGGCCGCGAACCGGGCGTAGCCGCCTACGCCCTCAACCGCCGCGTCTACTGGATGGGGCGGTGGCTGCGCTGGGGCCGCATGTATCCGCATTTCATCGTGCGCCTGTTCCGCAAGGGAAAGGCCCGCTACGAGGAGCGCACCGAGGAGCATCTCGTCGTCGACGGCGAGACGAGCCGGATGAAGAACGACTTCCTCGAGGACAACAAGAAGAACCATCTCGACTACTTCACGGAGAAGCACATCGCCACCGCCGGGGGAGAACTCGGCGAGATCCTGCGCAAGGTCGACAGCACCACCGACGCGATCGCGGTCAGGCCGCGCCTCCTCGGTACCAAGGTCGAGCGCACCCGCTGGTTCAAGGAGCGCCTCTATTCCCGGGTGCCCCTCTTCGCGCGGCCGTTTCTCTATTTCTTCTACCGTTACGTCATATGCCTGGGTTTCCTCGACGGGCGTCCCGGGCTCATCTGGCACGTCCTTCAGGGCTTCTGGTATCGCTTCTACATCGACTCCAAGGTCTACGAGGCGCGGCTAAAGACCAATCCGGGCAAGCCCGTAGACTACCGCAAGATCTAGGTCGCAAGAAACCACGTCAGGGACGAAGCATGAGCCAGATCAAGCCCTTCTTCCTCGATCTCGACGACAGCGAAATCGCCGGCATTCAGGCGGAGATGGGCAATATCCTGCGTTCGGGCCAGCTCATCCTCGCAAAGCACACCGAGGCTTTCGAGGCCGAGTTCGCGAGCTACGTGGGCACCAGACACGCTGTGACGTACAACACGGCGACGTCCGCGCTTGAGGTGCTTTGCGTGCTGAAGGGGGCCAGGGGCAAGAGGATCGCGGTGCCCTCCAATACCAATTTCGCTTCGGTCGAGGTCATCGTGCGCGCGGGCGGCCAGCCGGTGTTCATGGACATGACGCCCGAGTTCTACGCGCCCAATCTCGACCTGCTGAAGTATACCGTGGAGAAGCATGGCGTCAGCGGGGTCATGTGGGTCCATATCGGCGGCATCATCACTCCCGACTTCGCGGAAATCGCCGCCTATTGCAGGAGCCGCAATCTGTTTCTGATCGAGGACTGCGCGCACGCCCACGGCAGCTTTCTCGGCGGCAAGAGCGCGGGGTCGTTCGGCGACGGCGGGGCGTTCTCGTTCTTCCCGACCAAGGTCATGACCACCATGGAAGGCGGCATGATCGTGACCGACAGCAAGGAGGATGCCGATCTCGCGCGCTCCTTCCGCAATCAGGGCAAGCGTCATGCAGCCTATGGCGGCCTGCATTACGACCACGGCAACAGCTGGCGCATCAGCGAGATCGCCGCATACATGGGGCTCGTGCAACTCGCCAAGCTCGATCGCATGGTCAAGACCCGTACCGACGCCGCCCGCATCGTCTCGAACCGGCTGCGCCAGATCGGGATCGATTTCTGCGAGACCTCGCACATGGACCAGGCCAGCACCTACAAGCTGATCGTCCGCCTTCCGGACGGGGTCAGCGCCGACGCCGTCAAGAAGAAGCTCGCCGAGCGCGGCATCATCTGCGGCGGCGGCGTCTATGAAGTGCCGTGCCACCTGCAGCCGGTTTTCGCGGATATCCCCTGCGACCGGGCCGACCTCAAGACGACCGAGATCTGGTGCCCTCGTCAGATCTGCCCACCCATCACATCCGGCACCACGCCGGCAGATGCCGACCGGATCGCCACCGCAATGGTCGAGGCGCTGGGATGAGCGGCTCGCGCCACGACTATGCCATCGTCGGCGGCGGGATCGCCGGGCTCGCGATCGCCGAGGCTCTGGCGCGCTCGGGTTTCGACGTGCTGCTGGTCGAGCGCAACGAAAAGCTCTGCCAGGAGGCAAGCGCCAGCCACCACGGCTGGTTCCATTTCGGCTCGCTCTATTCGATCTTTCCGCAGAACCAGTTCCTGCGCACCATGGTCGGCGGCGTCGAGGATCTGCTCGATCACTATGCGGGTTTTCCGGGCTTGAACATCGCGATCACGCCGGAAGGGCGGCTGGCCTTCCCGCAGACGGGGGGCGCCTGGTTCCGAGACGAACCCATCGAATACATCGTCTCGGCGCGCAACGATCCCGACTTCGACATGCGCTCCTTCGAAAGCGTCAGCGCCTACGCCCGCAAGGTCTTCTTCCTCATGACCTGGGAACTGGCGATCAAGCAGTTCATCAGCCGCCATCAACGCTTCCACAAGCACGACTGGTCCGGCGGCGTGGCGGCCTCGCAGTGGATTCCCCGCGCCGGCTTCGCCGACTACTCGCGCGAAGTCATCACCAAGCCGGACCACCCCGGCATCAACCTCGACATCAACACGCACTTCCGCATCGTCGGCTATGACCGGCCGATGCGTTCCGCAGCGATCGTGACCGACCTCGTGCGCAGTTTCATCGGCGCAGGCGGGACGATCGAGGTGGGCGCGGAAATCGAGCATGTCGAGCGGCTCGGTCAGGGAGCGCGGCTGACAACCGCTGGCGGGCGGCGGATCGAGGCGGCAAACGTCGTCTTTGCTGCGGGCAAGTGGCTGGGCCGATTCCTCTCCCGGCAGGAAGACGTGAAGGTCGTCGCTTCGCCATTGCTGGTCGCTTGGCCGGCGGTGGCAGACCACCATTTCGTGCGCATGACGCCTTTCGTCGACCGCAGCGTCAATCATCTGCACCACGAGATCGGCGGGCGGCGCTATTCCGTGATCGGTGGGGGATATTTTGCCGACCCGAAAGACGAGGCCGCCGTCACCCACGCCACCGAGAAGCTCGTCGAGATGGCACGGCGCGTTTTCCCGGCCCTCGCGGACGCCCGCATCATCGAAACCTACCAAGGCTACAAGACGGAGATCGTCGCCCATTCGGGCGAGCGCAACTACCAGTATTTCATCCGGCAGGTCGGCGACGGAATTCACGTGGTGGTCCCCGGCAAGTTCTCGCTCGGGTTCAGCCTCGCGGTCAACACGGTCCGGCGGCTCACCGGAAAGACCTTGCCACGGGAGGTGAAGCTGGCGAATGCCGAAGCAGCGCGACCCTATGTCGGCATCGCGCGCCACGCAGCCTGCGTCGCGCCGGAGCCAGTCGCCGCGGCGCCGGTCGCGGCCTGATATCCTCCCGCGGTTGACGGAGCCTGGATGCCGCGCATTCCGGCGAAGCAGGCGTGTAGCGAAAGGTCAATGGGGCGAATGATCAAATCGGGCGATCCAATCTTTCAGAAGTATTACGGCGATCCGAAGTACGAACTCACGCTGAAGTTCTATACGCTCGTGCGCCGGTATCTGACGCCGGGATCGCGCGTCCTGAACCTCGGCGCAGGCAGCGGTGACGGAACTCCGTGGGGCATCAGGCGAGGCGAGGCGACGGAACTGGTCGGCGCCGACGTCGACGCGGCGGTGATGGAGAACAAGGATGTCGACCGCGCCATCCTCCTGAGTGGCGACACGCTGCCATTCGACGACGAGACATTCGATCTTGCGTTCAGCGACTACGTCGTCGAGCACGTCGAGCGACCGGAGGTATTCCTGCGCGAGGTCTACCGGGTGTTGAAGCCCGGCGGCGCCTATGTGTTCCGAACGCCCAACCAGTACCACTACGTCGCGCTCGTCGCGCGGGCGACCCCGCACTGGTTCCATAAGCTGGTCGCCAACCGGATGCGCGGCCTCGCGGCAGAAGCCTACGAGCCGTTTCCGACCTACTATCGCATGAACACCCGTGGGGAGGTCCACCGCCTGGCCGTGTCGTGCGGCTTCAGTCGTGTCGACATTGAAATGCTCGAAGGTTTCCCGGCCTACCTGATGTTCAACTCGCTCCCCTTCCTTGCCGGCATGGCCTACGAGCGATTGGTCAATAGCTCTCAAAGCCTCGGAAGTCTGCGGGCCAACATCGTCGCCGTTCTGGTGAGGTAGGCCGGATACCTTCCGCATGGGAATCCACTTCACACGCGGCAGCGCAAGATGAGTGGACCGTTTGCAGCCGTCGCCACGGGTATCGACTGTTCGATCCGCGCGTCGGCCTCGCCGGCGAACCGCTCGCCGAATGCACCTATGACACGCTGGCGGTCCATTCGAGCCGTCTCGCGGACCTTCGCAACCGACAATCCTGAGGGCTACATTTTCTTTGGTGCTGTCGCCACTTGCCCCGTGCTGAACTGTTCGGTTCACCCCCTTCCGTGCGTCCCATGATGCAAGCGCCCCCCGCCAGAGCCGCAGGGCCTCGCCGAGACGACATCAGCAAGCTGGCTCTCGGCTGGTCGGCCCTGATCGGTGTCCTGTCGATTGCCGAGCTTCCGCGCGAATGGTGCGCTGCGGGAGTGGCGGCGTTGACGCTCGGGCCGCTGGTCGCCATCTGGACGGCTCGACGGCAGCTGCTGGTCAACGATCCGATCGTCGTGCTCGGCGCCGCCTGGATACTGGCCGTCACACTTCCAGTGGCGCTACCGCACCTCTACAAGGACCGCATGTGGCACGAGCTGCTGCCGACCTCGCTCGACGAGGCGGCGCGCTGGATGTATCGCGGCTGGGCAGCGATGTGCGTCGCCTACTGGCTTTGCCGCGCCCTGTCACGACCGCCGCGCGCGCGGCCGCCGGATTGGCGGGACACCCGCCTGCAGGCGCTGATGCGGCGATGGATCGGCGGCCTCGGCATCGTCGGCGCGGTGCTGTTCCTCGTCGTCCGCGGTGGCCAAACCTCGCAGCTGACCGAAGATATCGCCATCGCCGACTCGACCGGGATGCAGATCCTCTTTCTGCTGAAGGAGCTGGGCTACGCCTACATCTTCCTCTACTTCTACCAGCGCGGCCGCGAACCGCCGGGGAACACGGACCGGATCATCTTCTGGCTCAACCTCGCTGTGCAAGTCGTCATCGCCGTCGGCTCGGCGAGCAAGTACGGCATGATGATCATGATGGCGGCCTGGGTTCTGGGCGCCGCCAGCGCGCCGTCGCGGCTGGGGCTCGTGAAGGAAGCGCTGATCGGCGCCGGAGCTGTCGCCGGGATCCTCTGCGTATCCTACTTCGTCGCGGCCTACCGTGGCGAGCTGATCTCGCGCGTCATCCCGAACAATGCATCGATCGTCGAGATGGTCGCATTGCAGCTCGACGTTGCCCGGGCGGCCGTTGCCACCATCCTCAGCGGCGAGCAGATCAAGGGTTACTATGCCGACGGTTATGACAGCTCGTTCATCCTGGACCGCTTCGCTCACCTCTCCTCGTTCGCGCTCTTCATGGAATTCATCGGCTTCCAGTCGGCCTACGAGAATGCCCTTGCTTCGGCCGTGGCACCTGTCTTCGCTGTCATTCCAAGCGCGCTCATTCCCGACAAGGTTCACTTTTTCGACTCTGCCGATTTTGCCCGCTTGTACGGATGGTCACACGGGGGACTGTCCATCGCGCTACCCGGCAGCTTCTTCTGGGCGTGGGGGTATGCCGGCATCCTCGTCGGCATGGCCGTGCTCGGGTGGCTGATCGCCTGGATGTGGGTGCGCGGTCAGGGATGGGATTCGACGGCGCTGCTTTACCGGACCGTGGCGATTTCCGCGGTGCTGGCGCTGCTCGACGTCGGCGTCACCTTCCAGATGATCGTGATCCCGGCGGCGCGCGTGTTCATTCTCGTTTCCCTGCTCAAATGGGCGCTCGGCAAGGTCGTCGCCGGGCGGCGTCCGCAGCCGCTCGCGGCCGCCGGTGGACCAATCGCCCGGGCTCCGATCCAGCGGTATCACATGCCCGACCGCGAGCGCTCGCGCACGCCATGAGCCCCACGCGCACGCCATGCCCCACGCCGATCACTCCGCAGCTGTCGCAATTCAGCAACCCGCACTTCGCCCGCGGCCGACCGGCATTGATCGAGGCGTTGTGGGTTGTTGTTGCAGCGCTTTTCGTCTCGTCCTGGTTGCCGGGCTACGCTCATCGCCGTGCGGTTTTGCGCTTGTTCGGCGCCCGCATCGGCCGAGGCGTCGCCATCAAGCCGGGCGTGCGCGTCAAGTTCCCCTGGAAACTCGAAATCGGCGACCATAGCTGGATCGGCGAGGACGTATGGATCGACAATCTGGACGAGGTGACCATAGGCGCCAATTGCTGCCTGTCGCAGGGTGCTTATCTGTGCACCGGCAGCCACGACTGGACCGCCTCTCGCTTCGATCTCCTGACGAGGCCGATCCGCATCGAGGATGGGGCCTGGGTGGCGGCTCGCGCAACGGTGGCGCCAGGCGTGACGGTCGGACAAGGCGCGGTGCTGGCGATCGGCAGTGTCGCCGCGACCGACCTCGAACCGTGGGGGGTCTATCTCGGCGTGCCTGCGGTCAGGATCAGGGAACGGCGGATCGCCGCTTGACCGGATCGGGACACGACGCGCGCAGCACATCGCGACGCGAGCGGAGCCACATGATTGCGGTCGTGGAACGAGCGGATCCCATTCCTTTCGGATGTTGTCCGGCGGCCGCCGGTAGCTCGGTACAAGGGTAGTGTTGCCACAATGAGCCTTGCTCAACTCGAAAAGATCCGGCGCTTCGAACTTGCCCAGATCGCAGCGATCATAGAGCGCACGACGCCGAAGGGCGCGCGCCTTCTGGATATCGGCGCGGGGACCGGCTGGCAGGCCCGTCATTTCGCCGATGCCGGCTACGATGTCACGGCCGTCGATATGCCAAGCAGCGTCTACCTGCATGATCGGGTGTTTCCCATCGTCGAGTATGACGGCCATCGCATCCCCGCCGGGGACGCCACGTTCGACGCCATCTACTCGTCGAACGTGCTTGAGCATATCGCCCACGCCGACGCCTTCCAGCGCGAGATCCGCCGCGTCCTGAAACCGGGCGGCGTGGTCGTGCACGTGGTGCCGAGCGGAAGCTGGCGGCTCCACTCCAACCTCTCGCACTACCCCTATATCCTGAAGCGGGCGGCCGCCATCGCAAGGAGGCGTCCCGGCGCGGACGCCGCCGCACATCAAGGCTCGGCCGGACGCCCGGGCGACAGCGGCGGCGCGCGTCGCTGGGAGCAGATCCTCTTCCCCGCCCGCGATGGCGAGGTCGGCAATGCGCTGACAGAGATCTGGCATTTCAGCCGCTGGCGCTGGCGGCAGCTGTTCGAGCGCAATGGCTGGCGGGTGGAGAGCCGCGAATCGAACCATCTCTTCTATACGGCCAAATATCTGCTCGGTTCGAGGCTCTCCATCGCGGCGCGATCACGGCTGAGCCGCATCGCAGGCGGCTCGTGCCACGTCTTCGTGCTGCGCCCCAAGGTTGCGGCATCGAGCGCGTTTGAAACGGCAGCCGAAACCGGCCGCATCGAGGTGCCCGGCACCGTAGCCGTAGCCGCGCCCGCCTCGGCGCCGCTGCGTCGCGATCCGCGGGTGTTGCTCGTCGGCCCGCAGCTTGCCGGCGGCGGTGCCCAGAACCGGTTCCGGCTCGCGGCGCAGCACATGTTCGGCGGCCGCGTCTCGACGGCGGTGCTGAACGGGGGAAGCGAGGTGATGTTCGGCCTCCCGGTGCTTGATCTCGGCCGCACGGGCGTCGCAAGCTATCCGCGCGTCATCGCGGCCTTGCGACGGCACATCGCGAACGGACGTTACGATGCCGTGCTCGGCTTCGGCATCTATCCCAACATTGTGGTCTGGGCCGCCCTGCTGGGGCAGCGCCGCGGCCCGGTGATGATCCTGTCGGAAATCAATTCGCCGCGGCGCGAGTATCTCGAAGACCCCACCTCCCCGCGCGGACGCGCCCTGGAATGGCTGCGCCATCGCGTCTATCGCTCGGCGGATTTCTTTGCAGCCAACTCGATCGACGGCATCGTCGACGCGGTGACATACTACGGCGTGGACCCCGGGCGTACCCGCCGCTTGCCGAACCTGGCCGATCCCGCCGAACTGCACCGCCTCGCCCGGGAGCCCGCGCCCCATTCCAGCCAGGGCGTGCCGTCGATCTGCCTCGTGTCCCGTCTGTGGCCGCGCAAGCGGGTTGACACGCTCCTGGATGCCGCGGCGCGACTGCCGAGGGACATCGACTGGCAAATCGATATCGTGGGCGACGGCGGCAGCCGCGAGGCCCTCGAACAACGCGCCGGGCGGCTCGGTCTTTCCGGCCGGGTCGTGTTCCATGGCTGGCTCGCCAACCCCCATCCATTGGTCGCGCGGGCCAGCGCCAGCGTCCTCTGCTCGGAGTACGAAGGCTTCTCGAACTCGGTCCTGGAGGCGATGATGCTCGGCGTGCCGGTGGTCACGTCCCTTTGCACGTCCGATGCGGCCGACATGGTCGAGAAGGGGGCCGCGCTCGGGTTTGCGATCGGCGACGACGCGGCCTTGGCAGCGCATCTGACGCGCCTCCTGACCGACCCGCAGCAGCGCCGGCAGCTCTCGCAGGCGGCAAGGATCTACGCCAGGGCTCACGAGCTTCCGGGTGCCGTCGCCACTTACGAGCGGCTCGTGCTCGATGCGATCGCGGCGATCGGCGCGACGACAGGGCGAACCCGGGTGCCCTCCGCCGAGGTCTTCGGCACCCACGCGTGAGGACCACACCAAACGCCGCAGCAGCCCGCATCAAGCTCGGCCGCCGTGGCCACATACCGATGTCGCCTTCGATTGCAACCGGGCGTCGCAGTGATCACCGCGCTCATGCTCAGTCCCCATCCGGTCGCCCGATGTGGGGGCGGCGGTCGGACTTCGTGCATGCGCCGGTTGAATGCGAACCTCGCGTCGAAAGATCTTCGGCAGGCTCGGAGTGGACTTGGGGCCACACGCCTAGGCAATCGCGGCTGCACCCAGGGAGGATAACCATCCGGGGAGGACCATCATGAGCGAAACGTCCATTGCGGGAGCGGGCGTCGCCGCGCGCCTGAAAGTTCGGGTCAAGCCGCAGGGGCTGCGCGTCACCCTATCCTCGCTGCTGAGCGTTTGGCGCTATACGCGGGTGGCATTCGGGGTTTATCCGAGAGAATGCTCCTTATGCGGATTTGCGGGTTACTTCCACGCTTGCGGCATGCCGCCCAGGATCGATTCCCGCTGTCCGTCCTGCAATAGCCTCGAACGCCACCGCCTGCTGGCCTGCTTTCTCGACCAGCGGGACATGATCTCCGGTTCGGCGATCCTGCATTTTGCGCCGGAGGCGTCGATCGTCGCTCTCGTCGAGCTGTTCGGTCCGGCAAGATACGTCAAGGGCGACCTCAATCCGCTGCCCGGAGACGCCAAGCTCGATATCGAGCGTCTCGAATTTGCGGATGCCGTATTCGATACCATCATCTGCAGCCACGTCCTTGAGCATGTCGACGACACGGCGGCCTTAGCCGAGATGCGCCGCGTGCTGAAGCCCGACGGGCATCTCCTGCTGATGATCCCCGTCATCGAGGGGTGGGCGAAAACCTACGAAAATCCATTGGTCGTCACGCCGGAGGACCGCACGATGCACTATGGGCAGTTCGACCATGTTCGCTACTACGGCCGCGATGTCCGGAACCGTGTCAGGGTGGCCGGCTTCGAGATCGAGGAGTGGACCGGATCGCCGGGCTTCGTCCTCAGATATGGCCTGCAACGCGGCGAAACCATCTTCGTCTGCCGTCCCGCGTGAGCTGAGCCATGTGCGGAATTGTCGGCTATTGGCAGCGTGGCGGCGATGACGAGCGTCAGCGCCGCGGTCTGGGCGATGCAGTCAAGGCGCTGGCGCGGCGCGGTCCCGATGGCAGCGGCACCTGGTTCGATGGCCACGGCGTCGGGCTCGGTCATACGCGACTCTCCATCATCGACCTGTCGAGCGCCGGCGCCCAGCCGATGGCGTGCCACGACGTCGAGATCGTGGTGACGTTCAACGGCGAGATCTACAATTACCGCGAAATCGCCGCCGAGCTTGCCAAGAAGGGGCACACCTTCATATCGAGCAGCGACACGGAGGTCGTCCTCGCCGCCTATCGCGAATGGGGCCCCGCCTGCGTCGACCGCTTCATCGGCATGTTCGCCTTCGCGATCTGGGACGGGCCGCAAGGATGTCTCCGGCTGTTTCGGGACCGCATCGGCGTGAAGCCGCTCTACTGGGGCTGGGACGGGCGCACGCTCTGTTTCGGCTCGGAGCTTAAGGCGCTTCGTGCCCTGCCGCACTGGCAACCCCAAATCAACGCGGTCGCCGTCGGGGAGTTTCTGCAATACGCCTACATCGCCGCCCCGCGTACCATCTATCAAGGCGTCCACAAGCTCATGCCCGGCCACTGGCTGAACCTCGGCCGCGAGGGCGGGCCGACGGTACGGCCATACTGGCGGCTCGCCGATGTGCTGGCCAAGGGCGAGCGGATCGAAAGCGACGCCGTGCTCGAAGAAGAACTCGAAGCTCTGGTCGAGAGCGCCTTCCGCTACCGCATGGTTGCCGACGTGCCGGTCGCGCTGTTCCTGTCGGGAGGGCTCGATTCAAGCCTCGTTGCCGGCGTTCTCAAGCGCTGCGGCTTCACCCCGCAGGCCTTCACCATCGGCTTCGAGAGCGACCGTCACGACGAGTCCGCCGCCGCCCGCAAGGTCGCCGCCGCGCTCGGCCTCGAACATCACGTGGCGAGGATCTCGTCGCGGGAGGCGGGAACCATTCTCGATCAATGGCCGACCTTCTACGACGAGCCGTTCGGCGACCACTCCGGCATTCCGACCTATCTCGTCGCCAGGCTCGCGCGAGAACGGGTCAAGGTTGCGCTGTCCGCCGATGGCGGCGACGAGCTGTTCTGCGGCTATGGCGGCTATCCCCTGGTCGGCAGTCGCATGCAACGCTTCGAAGGGCTTCCCGCGCTCGCCCGGAGCGCCGGGCGGATGATGGACGAGATGGTCGCGGGCGTACCGATGGGCAACGGCCCTGTCGGCGCCCGTGTCAAGTCCGCGCTCGGGCACGGTCTCGTGCACGACCGCGTGCTCAAGCTGAGCGGCTATCTCGCGGCGGCCTCGCCGTCCGACGCCATCCGGCCGTTCCGCTCGTTCTTCCAGCCGCGCGAGATCGCCGCGATGATGGCCGTACCATATGCCGATCCCCGCGCGGGAGCGGGCGAATGGCCCGGCGAGCCCATGGAACGGCTGATGGCGACGGACCTCGGCGAGTACTTGCCCGACGATGTGCTGGTCAAGGTCGATCGCGCGACGATGGCCGTCGGCCTCGAGGGACGCGAGCCGCTGCTCGACCACCGCATCGTCGAATTCGCGTTCCGGTTGCCTCTGCGGTTGCGCAATGGCCCGCTCGGCAACAAGCACATCCTGCGCAGCATCCTCTACCGGCATGTGCCGCGCCCGCTCGTCGACCGCCCCAAGCAGGGCTTCGCCGTGCCGATCGCCGACTGGATGCGCGACCTTCTGGCCAAGGGCGACGTCGCCGACAGCATCGCGGTGCTGCGCGAGAGCCTGCCAATGCTCCACGCGGTCCAGCTCGACGGAGCCGTCACAGCCTTCGCTGGCAGCCCGCAAGGCATCAACCGGCTCTGGCTGCTCCATGCTCTGGGGCGCTGGACAGAGCATTGGAAGCCGTAACCGAGACCATGAGCACGGTGGCCGCGAAGTTGCCCGGAGGGGGCGCGCGATCCGGCCCTTCAGGGGAAGGGGACGCACGACCCGTGGCAACCAGCGCCGCCGCCACGTTGCGCGTGCTGCAGTCGGTTCCATCCTATTATCCGGCCTTCGTCTACGGCGGCCCGATCTTCTCGATCCATTACCTGTCGGAGGCGGTGGCGAGGCTCGGGCTTGCGGTTTCCGTGGCCACCACCAACGCCAACGGCGCGACCCGGCTCGACGTGCGGACCGATCAGCCGGTGCCGTTCGCCCCGAACTATTCGGTATCCTACTACGACGACACCATCATCGGACGCTTCTCCTGGGCCTTTACCCGCAACATCTGGAAGCACGTCCGCACTGCCGACGTGGTGCATCTGCAGGACATCTACTCGACCTATGCCGCGCTGACGCTGGCGGCGGCGTGGCTCGCCCGCAAACCGGTGCTCATGTCGCCCAGGGGTTCGCTCTCGGTCTGGGCGTTGACGGCGAAGCGGGCCTCGGTCAAGCGGCTCTGGCTCAAGCTCCTTTTCCTGCCTCTCATGCGCGACCGGCGGCGCGTCGCCTGGCATGCGACATCGGCGGCCGAGCGCGACGAGACGCTGGCGGTTGCGCCGGGCGCGCGGGTCCGCGTGATCCCGAACGGCATGGATTGCAGCGCCTACGACGCGCGACCGCGCCCGGACCGCGCCGAGTACGCTCGCCGGTTCCTGCCGGAAGGGCTGGTGCTGGAGCCGGGCGCGCGCGTGCTGGCCTGTCTCGGGCGCCTGCACAACAAGAAGTGCTTCGACATCGCTATCCGCGCCTTCGCGCTCATGCGGCCGAGCGATGGGGGAAAGGGGCATCCGGGCCACGTCCTCTTGATCGCAGGCGGCGACGACGGCGCACGAAATGACCTGGAGGCGCTGGTCGCCGAACTCGGCCTTGCGGCTCGCGTCGTCTTCGTCGGTGAAATCAAGGGCGACGACAAGATCGCCTTCCTCAAGGGCGCGGACCTGTTCCTGTTTCCCACCCACAACGAAAACTTCGGCATGAGCTGCCTTGAGGCGCTGGCGGCGGGCACGCCGGTGGTGTCGAGCCGCAACGCCCCGTGGCAGGAACTTGAGACGTCGGGAGCGGGATTTTGGGTGAACAACACGCCGGAAGCATTCGCGCGGGCGGCCGAGGAGCTGCTGGCGCGGGATCCCGCTTCGCTCCGCCCCAAGGCGCGCGCACTGGCCAGGCGTTACGATCTCACGGTGATAGCTGCCGAGATGCGGGATCTTTACATAGAACTCTCGGAAGGAGGGCCAAGTGAACGTTGATGCCCATAGCCAGATCATTCTCGACCGCTATGCCGACCGTGCCAATGTCACCTTCAGCCAGATGCCGTATGACGTCCTTGTCGCCCGCTACCTGTCGAAGGTGATGTCGCCCGACGACATAGCCGACAAAACCATTCTCGAGATCGGCGCGGGCTGCTCGCAATACAGCGCCTATTTTCTCGACCGCGGCTGCAAGCGCTACTTCGCCAACGACATCGTGCCAGAGCGCATCGAAGCCGTGCGCATCGACGACCCGCGCTTCGTGGCGCTGCCGGGCGACTTCCGCGACATCGAGGTGCCGGAACCGGTCGACATCGTGTTCGCGGGCCTCACGATGATGTTTCTCGTGCCCATGCACGACGAGTTTATCGCCAGGTTCGCAAAGGTGCTGAAGCCCGGCGGCCATTTCTTCAGTATGGATGCCAACTACTTCTGCCCGCTGTCGGTGTGGCGGCGCTTTGCCGACCGCCGCAGCAACCCTGCTCGTCTCTTCAGCCCTTTCGCCTACGCCGACAGATTCCGGCAAAACGGCTTCGCGGTCGAGAAGCTCGTGCCCTTCACGGCGCCCCTGCCGTGGAGCACGGGCAACTGGCTTGCGGGCACCACCTTCTGGCTGCGGGCCAGACGAACGTGAGCGATTGCAGCGGCACCATCCATTTTTCAGGAGGGCAAACCGATGCGTCCCCGTATCGAATATGCCAGGACGGTTAAGGTCGCCCGGGAGGTCTTGGCCAAGTACCCACCGGAGTGGCAGAAGGTGCAGGGGCATCGAATTCCGCAGTTTGCGAAGGAGATCAGCCTCATCTACAAAAGCGGTGGAACCGTCGTCGATCTGGGCGGTGGCGACGGATTGCGCTCGGCCATCTGCGTCGGGCTTGGAATGAAGGCCTACAATGTCGACGCATATCGCGTGCTCGCGGCCGATGGCGACTACATGCACCAAGGCTTCAAGGAGCAGTGGGACGCCGCAGTGGAGACCGGACGGAAGATCGGGGTAGAGTTCGTCAATCAGGACGTGCTCGGCTGGCGGACAAACCTGCCGAAGGTCGACGTCGTCATGTCATTCGATTCGATGGAGCATTGGCAAAACTCCCCACGGGCTTTGTTCAAGCATCTCGTCGAGAAGCTACCGCATGGCGGAATGCTCTTCATCGGTGTTCCGAACGCCGCGAACATCTTGAAGCGGCTGCGCGTTCTCATGGGGCGCAACGTGTTTTCGACCATGGACGACTGGTACTACACTCAAAGCTTCGCCGGTCACGTTCGCGAGCCCGTGGTGGCCGACCTGCGAGTGATCGCGCGGGACCTCGATCTCAAGGCCGAGGTCATCGGCGGGAACTGGATCGGCCTCCACCAGCTTCGCGGCCTCGGCCCAGTCGCTGGCGTTGCGGACCGCATGCTGCGGACCTTCCCGTCGCTCTGCTCCGACATCTATCTCCTCGGCGAAAAGCGCTGAACGGCATCATCGCATGACAATCGGCAATGCGGTCCTGATCCGCTCTTACGGCGCGACCGGCCTCCTGATTGCGTTGTCGCTGGCATCGAGCGTGATGTTCGCTCGCTTCCTCGGACCCGAAGCGAGGGGGCTTCTGCTGGCGCTGATGTTCTGGCCCTATTTTGTCGCAGCGAGCCTGTATCTCAGCCTGAACGAGGCGACCGCGCTGCACGTGGCGAGAGCTGCCGCCGGGGACAAAGGCGCCGCTACACCCGAGGAGGGGCAGACGCTCGCTGCCTCGGGGCTCGTCCTGCAGTCGATGGCGATCTCGCTCGTGACCCCGATCACCCTGCTGCTGCTGCCGTTCCTGCTCGCCGATCAGCGCGACAGCCTCCGGCTCGTGCTCGCCTACACCACCGCCTACATCCCCGCGATGTTCCTGGATCTGCACGCCAAGGCGGTGCTGCAGGGGCGCGGACGGATCGATGCGCTCAACGTCCTGCGGCTGGTGCAGCCCGTCCTCTACACGGTGTCGCTGATCGCACTGTGGGGGCTTGGCCGCTTCTCCGTCGACACCGTGCTGGCGGCCATGCTGGCATCAACCTTTGTGAGCGCCGTGACGGGCCTCGTCACGGCCTGGTCCAATCCCTTCCGCGCCGCGTGGGCGAGGATGCGCGAGATCGCGGCGACGGGCGCAGCGTTTCATGTCGCCAACCTGCTCGTATATGCCGCCAACGAGGCAGACAAGCTGATCGTGCTCGGGCTGCTCAACCTTCGCGAGATCGGCTACTACAGCGTGGCACTGGCGATCAGCACGCTTGGAACCAATTTCATCATCCAGAGCCTCGGCGTCACGGTCACGTCCGAAATGGCTGCCGCTGCCACACCCGAAAAGCGGCTCCGCGTGGTTCAGTCGAACATCAACGACGCGGCGCTGCTGCTCGCAATCTCGAATGGTCCGGCGGCGCTGCTGATGCCGGTCTGGCTGCCGCTGGTGTTCGGATCCGAGTTCGGGCCTGTGGTGCCGGTAGCCATGCTGCTGCTCGTCGCCGGCACCCTGAAGGGCCTTCGCCTCGTGATCGACCGCGCGCTGCGGGCGGACGGCAACACCCGCAGCGGAATGACCGGCGAGGCCGTGGCGCTCGTCGTGCTCGTCCTCGCGGGGATCGTGGGGGCGCGTTTCGGCGGCCTGACGGGACTTGCGCTTGCGGTGATCGCGGCTCAGGCCGCGGGTCTCGCGGCGGTGATGCTGGCGGCCGCGCTTCATCTCGAATGCCCGGCCTCGGCGCTCGTCCCGCTGCGCCATCCGTCGCACTCGCGGCTCCTGGCCGCATTCCTGCGGCGGTTGCGGAGCTGATCGGCCATACCGAGGAAGGCAAAATCGGCCAGAGGGCGTCCCGAACCTTTTATGTGGTGTTCCAACGGAACCAACGCGTTGCGTCATGACGAGGCTGCGCAGTGCGCCTAACGGGCAGTTCGAGAGCGGCATTGAGCCGATGAACGAGCCCATAAGCCTCGCCCGCCGCTCGCTGCTGACAACAGCACTCGCGGCTTCCGCAGCGGTCGCCGCCGCGCCTTCGGCAGGAGCGCAGGTGTCAGGGCCGGATGCGCAGCGAGACCTCGGCGACGTCCTCTCTTGCGCAACGATCGCCGCCGCCCGCTCCGCCCGCATCGCAGCCGATCGCACTCTGTTGCGGCTCGTCGGCTATCATGCTCCGGGCGACGGGGGCGGGGCGCTGTACCGGCGCGTGGCCAGAGCGCCCGCGCACGCGCTATGGTTCCGCAGCGCCGATGGTGCCTTCTGGGAATGGTCGGACACGCGCCTCGACGTACGGATGGCGGGCGCGGTCGGCGATGGCCGCTTCGATGCGGGCGCGCTGCGGATTCTCGGCGGCACGGACGACACGCGCGCAATCCAGAACGCCATCTCGGCGCATTGTCACTTCGGCCTGGCGGACGCCTGCCATTTCCCGAACCGGAGCTTCCGTATCACCGCGCCGCTGCACGCGCACTTCGGCACGGCGTCGAGCCAGTGCCGGCTGTTCGGGCACTGGAACTATCGCGGCAACAACCCGAGCCAGACCTATCTCGAACATCCATCGGGCACCACCCTCCTTTGCGACTTCACCGAGGGCATGGGGATCAGCATAGCCGGGAGCTATGGCGCGCACGTCAAGGGTCTTGCCCTGATCGGGCGCAACGCGGCCTGGGTCCGTGCCAACAATCTTGGCTACGGCACGCCGCGCATTGACGATACCTTGGCCGCCAACTGGATCGATCCGGCGCTGCCCGAGGCCGCTGGCGGCCGCTATTCCGCCTACGCCGGAATCACCGTCGACGCATTCTACGAGAAGGGGCGGCCGGCTTATCCGATACCGGATCTGCCCGCCTATCTCGGCGGCGCGGTCATCGACAAACCGTCAACACAGATCCTCATCGAGGAATGTTATATTGCGGGCTTCGTGGTCGGCGTGGCCGATGCGCCCGGCGGAGCACCGTACTGCAGCGACTTCATGCAGATCCGCCGCACCGTCGTCGAGCGCTGCCAATACGGCCTCTCCGCGTGCCAGAGCCAGCAGCGCAACCTGATCCGCGAAAGCTGCTTCTATACGAGCTGCTACTGCGCGGAGACCACCAATACGCATGGGAACGCGGACGGAACGCTCGGTATCGCGCTCAACACCAGCTACGCGGGCGTGATCCATCTGTTCAAGCTGGCGGCCAGCGGCGGCTCGAAGCCATGGTTCAACGGTCTGCCAATCCTGTTCCTCGGCTGCCAAGGGGAGGCGTTGTGGCGAATGGGCGACATCGACGCCACGACGCCGGTCGAGACGTCGCTCGTCTTCGAGGGCTGCTCCTTCAGCTTCGATTCGACCGCGGTGCCGGTGCGCGGGGTTCCGGCCACCATGCTGGCGGGCTTCAAGCCGGGTTCTCCCATCGCAATCACGTTCCGGGACACTCGGCTCTACACATATCCCTCGGTGTTTCCGGTCATGTTCGATGCGGAGTGCGTTTCGGCGGATGATCTCTCGCTGTTGTCGAACAACGGCATCGGTATCGGTGGCGGCAACTATATCGGTCTCGGTTTGCGCCAGCGCGGCTATCAGCGGCTGGCGAGCAATGCCACCGCCGACGGACTGGTTCTGCGCGACGGGGCGAGCCGCACCGGGCGCATGCGGCTGAAGTTCTGTCAGTACGACGTCGATGCCCGGCGCCCCGCGCCCGACAACGTGCGGAGCATCATCTGTGGGCCAACGCAGCATTCCGAGCGCGCCCGCAACGTCTGTGCCTACATGCAACGTGTAACGGGCAGTTCCGAGACCGATGCCGAGGGCGATTGGCTGCCGCCGCAGACATCGCTTATCGAGAAGGCATCCCTGTCGCAGGTGAGGCTCAACGGCAGGACGCTGACGTTCGTCCTTGCGGAGAGCGAGCGGACTGCGGCGACGCTCGCGCTGAGCGGGCCATTGCCGGGGGACGCGCTTATCGATCAGGCGAGCGGCAGCGTTTTCTTCGTGGAGGCGACCGATCCGCAGAGCGGCACCGTCAGGGCGATCCTGCAGAACAACTATCGGACCGCCGACGGCGGCGCGAGCTTCAGCCTGCACGATCCCGTCGACCTCGTGAGCGGGACGTTCCTTCTGCTCAACGCCCGGCTCTATGTCGCGCGCGAACCCCTTACCGGTGAGGTCGAGAAGGGCGGCGACAGGCTGACGCTGCTGGCGGCCCCGGGCGAGGCTCCGCCTGTCGCGGGCAGCAACGTCGTGGCCGGCGACTACCTCCATCCACGCCACGGCATGCCCGCGCCTTTCGCACCCGAGGCGTGCCGCGTCGTCGCCCTGACGCCGGAGGCGCTGACGCTCGGCGGCCTGGCGCGAAACAGCGCGCCGCCGCGGCAGTACCGGGTGTTCGTGCGCGTGGACACCTAGTGGTCCGATTCCGACATTTGCATCCGTTTGCAGCACGCTTGCGAGCAAAT